>NZ_JAVRFJ010000158.1:0-421 GCF_031845845.1 Streptomyces gottesmaniae | reverse complement strand
AATCCGAACCGAGGTGCCCGCTCAGCGCGCCGATGAGACCGTCGCTCGCGTACGGCGGAGTGGTGCGGGTGGCGCGGACCAGGACCGTGGGAGTGCCCTTGCGAGGCAGGGCAACCGGGCGGGCCAACTCGCTCCAGTAGGACATCATGGCCGGGATGCTGATCCGCCACCCGTAGCGGCCGTCGGGAAGTGCGACGAGATGCTCGTCGAGGTCACGCTCCAACTCTTCCGGGGCCACCTCGCCCCACGACCCGTTGGCTTTCTCGGCGCGTGCCTCGGCGCGGTCGGGGTAGTCGGGCGAGGCAATCATGCTGTCGGCGATCTCACGCATCCATACGCCGTCGAGCTCCACCGCTGGGTCCAGCAACACCAGTCCGCTGACCAGATCCGGATGTGCGGCTGCGAGATTGAGCGCCACCGC
>NZ_JAVRFJ010000157.1:0-421 GCF_031845845.1 Streptomyces gottesmaniae | reverse complement strand
GCTTGGCCCTTCTGGCTGCGGTAAAACAACCGTTCTTCGCCTGATTGCAGGTCTGGAAACTGTTGATTCCGGACGCATCATGCTGGATAACGAGGACATCACCCACGTTCCGGCGGAAAACCGCTATGTGAACACTGTTTTCCAAAGCTACGCACTTTTCCCCCACATGACCGTGTTCGAAAATGTGGCCTTTGGGTTGCGCATGCAAAAAACCCCCGCTGCTGAAATTACGCCCCGCGTGATGGAAGCCCTGCGGATGGTGCAGTTGGAAACCTTCGCTCAACGCAAACCGCATCAGCTCTCTGGTGGTCAACAGCAACGCGTCGCCATTGCTCGCGCGGTGGTTAACAAGCCTCGTCTGTTGTTGCTGGATGAGTCGCTCTCAGCGCTGGATTACAAACTGCGTAAGCAAATGCAGAAC
>NZ_JAVRFJ010000156.1:0-422 GCF_031845845.1 Streptomyces gottesmaniae | reverse complement strand
TATCCTGCCATTGGATACCGACAATGAAACTTTAGGCACGACGGTCTTGCAAGCGTTGGCAAACAGCAGGACTTTCGTTTATGACAGTTCGGAAGACCAAGATTTTTTTGATACCGAAAAATTTCGGCAACGCTATGAGGATTGGGTTGCCAACCTATGCGGGAACTTGGGCTATAAAACCAGACGCGCCCTATTTAAAAACATGATGAGCGGGGATATTTGGCTGCACAACGGCTGCCTGAAAATCAGCCCGAGCCGCCATGTCAAGCCGGAAGCGTGGGATGCCATTGATGCAGACGATGTAATTTTATCATTGGATAACAGCCCTGAAGAAATCGGAGCAGGTTTAAAGTTGGCATTGAGCCGCTGCCGACAGGATAAACCCAGAACGAAACGAAAAATAATCCGCCACGCCCGAAAAC
>NZ_JAVRFJ010000155.1:0-424 GCF_031845845.1 Streptomyces gottesmaniae | reverse complement strand
TCACCGTGCCGTTCGTGTGCGGTGCCACCAACCTCGGCGAGGCCCTGCGCCGGATCACCGAGGGCGCGGCGATGATCCGCTCCAAGGGTGAGGCCGGCACCGGCGACGTCTCCAACGCGACCACCCACATGCGCAAGATCGGCGGCGAGATCCGTCGGCTCACCTCGCTGAGCACCGACGAGCTGTACGTCGCGGCCAAGGAACTGCAAGCGCCGTATGACCTGGTGGCCGAGGTGGCCCGGGCAGGCAAGCTGCCCGTCACGCTGTTCACCGCGGGCGGCATCGCCACCCCTGCCGATGCGGCGATGATGATGCAGCTCGGCGCCGAAGGCGTGTTCGTGGGTTCGGGCATCTTCAAGTCGGGCAACCCGGCGGAGCGCGCCGCGGCGATCGTGAAGGCCACCACGTTCTACGACGATCCCGA
>NZ_JAVRFJ010000154.1:0-425 GCF_031845845.1 Streptomyces gottesmaniae | reverse complement strand
GTCTAGTTATGAGCCACTCAAAGATGAAAATGTCCTCCGTATCAACTACACCCGTGAAGACAATAATTATGAAGGTTGGGGCGTATGGACTTGGGGAGATACGACTGAAGCAAGTAGCGGCTGGCCAGCAGGTGCCGTTGACTTTAACTTGGCAAATACGGCGCCTATGTTGACATTCCTCTATCGAATGGTTTAGATTCCAAGCTTGGATTTCTGCTAATCAATCAGAATAATCCAGATTTGGCAGGCAATAAAACAATTGATTTAGCCTTTGCAGATCGTAAACGGCATAGACAAATTTTCCTTCGCAATGACGACGACAAAGTCTATACCAATCCATATTTTATCGAAGAGAAAGTAGAACTCGATACAAGCAAAGCTACTCCGGGAACAAAAAATGTAACCATTGAAGCAAGTATAAAAGC
>NZ_JAVRFJ010000153.1:0-429 GCF_031845845.1 Streptomyces gottesmaniae | reverse complement strand
CTTATAATGCAGGTGAAACGAAAGGGGCATCTATGACAATGACAGTTTCAGGAAAAGATGTTTGCGGTTATTGTAAAGGAGATATTGCAGCTGCTGCTCAAGCTTCTGGACTGAAATCACTGACTGTTAATGCGACAGATAATGTAACAGGAAAAAATAAAACTTACTATTGGACGCCTGGTATGAAATCAATTAAGGAGAGAAAATGAAAACATCAACAATTGTTTTTGGTGGATTTTTTATTACAGATAATGGAGAACGAATCCAAATCCCTATTTTAGAAAATCCTAACATTAAAGAAATAAATAACTTTTTTTCTGTATCAAATTTTGAAAAAAAAGCCGGAGTCCTTGTTTTCAGAATTATTCCTGAGCCTGAATTTGGCAATACTGAATTAACTATCTATTTTGAAAAAGGATATTATTTACC
>NZ_JAVRFJ010000152.1:0-433 GCF_031845845.1 Streptomyces gottesmaniae | reverse complement strand
GCCGCTGAAGGCGGCGAGAGCCCAGAAAATCCGGCGGCAAGACCGTAAGAAAGCCGACATCTCTGAATCCGGCTCGTCATAGTCCTCCGCCGGCCGGGATCGACCAGCGAATATCCGTTTCCGCAGGGCCTCGACCGGGCGCTTCGCCCAGCCGGTCAGTCGCGGCGTCCGCAGTTCGGCGTGATCCGCCCACTGTCGTCCGACAGACCATAGTCCTGCCAAATGCATAAGTGGGATACGATAAGAATTCACAAGCGGGGAGATCACCCCCCGCCGTCCAGAGTCAGTCATGACACCCGCCCTTGAAACAAGCCTCGGGAGATCCCCCAAGAGATCCCCGAGGCAGTTGTTGAGTACTCGTCTGTGTGGTTGACTCGCCCCTTACGCGAAGTGGAAGTCGTGGCTGGTCAACGCATCCAGCTTGGTGTTCTTC
>NZ_JAVRFJ010000151.1:0-433 GCF_031845845.1 Streptomyces gottesmaniae | reverse complement strand
GGGCGTTGTTCGCGAGCGAAAAATTCGATGCGTTCGCGCAATTCTTCTTTGATGGATTCGCAGGCGCGCAATACGGTGTCGCGCGGGGTAACGTAGTGGCTGGACGGGAAGACGGTGTAGCGTCCGACACGCTGGTGCAGGCTGCCTGAAAGCGGGTCGAACATATCGAGGCGGTCGATTTCGTCATCAAACAGGCTGATACGCAAGGCGTTTTCGGAGCTTTCGGCGGGGTACACGTCAATCACGTCGCCGCGCACGCGGAAGCTGCCGCGTTTGAAGTCCAAATCGCCGCGTTCGTACTGCATGGAAACGAGCGTGGCGATGATGTCGCGCTGCTCGATGGTGTCGCCTTCTTTTACGGACAGCACCATTTGTTGATACTCGGTCGGGTCGCCGATACCGTAAATGGCGGACACGGTGGCGACGATAATCA
>NZ_JAVRFJ010000150.1:0-435 GCF_031845845.1 Streptomyces gottesmaniae | reverse complement strand
GTGCAGTATCCTAAGTTGAATACATAGGCTTAGAGAAGCGAACCCGGAGAACTGAACCATCTAAGTACCCGGAGGAAAAGAAATCAACCGAGATTCCGCAAGTAGTGGCGAGCGAACGCGGAGGAGCCTGTACGTAATAACTGTCGAGATAGAAGAACAAGCTGGGAAGCTTGACCATAGCGGGTGACAGTCCCGTATTCGAAATCTCAACAGCGGTACTAAGCGTACGAAAAGTAGGGCGGGACACGTGAAATCCTGTCTGAATATGGGGGGACCATCCTCCAAGGCTAAATACTCATCATCGACCGATAGTGAACCAGTACCGTGAGGGAAAGGCGAAAAGAACCCCGGGAGGGGAGTGAAACAGAACCTGAAACCTGATGCATACAAACAGTGGGAGCGCCCTAGTGGTGTGACTGCGTACCTTTTGTATAA
>NZ_JAVRFJ010000149.1:0-437 GCF_031845845.1 Streptomyces gottesmaniae | reverse complement strand
ATCTGAAACGCTTGGTGGTCGGCGGCTTGGAACGCGTGTTTGAAATCAACCGCAGCTTCCGTAACGAGGGCATGTCCGTGCGCCACAACCCCGAATTTACGATGATTGAATTTTACGAAGCCTTCTCCGACTACGAACGTATGATGCAGATGGCGGAAGACATCATCCGCAACGCATCGCGCACGGTAAACGGCACGGCAAACATCACTTACAACGGCAAAGAAGTCGATTTGGAAAGCCCGTTCGAACGTCTGACCATCCTCGAAGCCATCAAAAAATACAATCCGCACTACACCGACGAGCAGTTGAACGATGCGGAATGGCTGAAAAAAGAAATCGTCAAACACGGCGAAAGCCTGCCGCCGTCCCCGGGCATCGGCAGCCTGCAACTCGCCCTGTTTGAAGGTTGCGCCGAGGGCAAACTGTGGAATCCGACC
>NZ_JAVRFJ010000014.1:0-213369 GCF_031845845.1 Streptomyces gottesmaniae | reverse complement strand
GCGAAGGCCCGCTGGGCGGGTCGGGGGGTCGGACGAGCGGACGGCGGGCGGCGGGCGGCGGAGCGGCGGGGCGGCGGGGCGGCGGGGCGGCGGCGCCGGGGAGGTCCAGGGACGGGAGACCTGACGGTCGAGCATCGGCGGAAGTTGGTCGGAGGGGACACAGGAGACCTGACGGCCGAGGATCGGCCGAAGGCCCGGTGTCCGGGGACCAGCCGGACGGGTCGAGCGGCCGACGGTCCAGGACCTGCCGAGGGGTTGGGGAGCCGTCGGAGGGTTGCGTGGTCGGCCCGGGGCTCCGGCGCTCAGCCGGACGGACGAAGGCGGCTGGGAACGTCGGCGGACCGGAAGATGCCGGAGGGCCGGAGGGCTGCCGGAGCGGCGGAGGCACCCCGGGTGCGCGGCGCCCGGCGGGGAGGGCGTGGTCCAGCGGCTGAGGGCATGACCCGACGGCCGGCGGCGGGGCCGGGCGGGCGGCGGCGGGGGCCGGCGCAGGGCAGAGCGGGACTGTGACGGCAGGGCCTAGCCCGGCTGGCCGTAGTCGCGGAGGCGGGCGCCGGCTGCCGCCAGTTGGTCGGGGGTGAGGAGGTGCGGGGTGCGGCCCGGGACGGAGGACGCCGTCAGCCAGACTCTGGACATCCATTCGAGCTGGGCCGTGCGGTCGTAGGCCTCGGAGAGGGTGCTTCCGTAGGTGATCGTGCCGTGGTTCTGCAGGAGACAACCGGTGCGCCCTGTCAGAGCGCGGAGCATGTTCTCGGCCAACTCAGGGGTGCCGTAGGTCGCGTAGGGGGCGACCCGGACCGGTCCGCCGAGGGCGGCGGACATGTAGTGGATCAGCGGCAGCTCGCTCACGAGGGTGGAGACGGCCGTCGCGTGGACCGCGTGGGTGTGGACGACGGCGCGGGCGTCGGTGGTGCCGTGGATCGCCAGGTGCATGGGGAGTTCGCTCGTCGGGCGGAGCGTGCCGAGGACCTGCCGGCCCGAGAGGTCCACACCCGTCACGTCGTCCGGGGTCAGACGGTCGTACGGCACTCCCGTCGGGGTGACCAGGACGGTGTCCCCGACGCGCACGGACACGTTCCCCGAGGTGCCCACGACCAGGCCCTCGGCCACCGTCCGGCGGGCCGTCGTGACGAGCTCGTCCCACGCGTGCGCCACGTCGTCCGGCACTGCGCTGCGCCGCTCGCCCCGCGCACCTCGCGGAACCTCGACGGCGCCCTGCTCGCCCCGGGCGTTCCCCTGCTGCTCGACCATGCCGCGATCCTGCCAGGCGGCCGCCGGTGAGGGGCACTCGGCGGAGGCGCGGCGGGCGTATCACGGCCCTGCGGAGGGCGCCATATACGCATACGTCACTCCGAGTTGGCGATGGGGCGATGGTCGAGCGGGATTCAGTGATCTTCCAGTAATCTCCGGATGTTTTGTCGCACAATCGCCATTCCGGGGGGAATTATGACCACCGCTCCCAAGCCGTCGCGTCGCCGCAACCGCGCGTTCGCCGCCGTCGTCGCGGCGCTCACCCTCGGGGGGACCGCCCTCGCCGAGATCCCCGTCTCGGCCGCCGCCAAGGCCAGGGGGCACGACGTCTCCTCGCACCAGAAGAAGGTGAACTGGTCGAGCGCGAAGTCGAAGGGCGCCCGGTTCGTCTACGTCAAGGCGACCGAGTCCACCACCTACCGCAACCCGTACTTCGGCCAGCAGTACAACGGCTCGCGCGAGGCGGGGCTGATCCGCGGCGCGTACCACTTCGCACTGCCCCACCGGTCGTCCGGGAAGACCCAGGCCCGCTACTTCGTGGACAACGGGGGCGGCTGGCGCGCGGACGGCTGGACGCTGCCGCCGGCGCTCGACATCGAATACAACCCGTACGACAGGAAGCGGAAGTGCTACGGCCTGAGCGACAGCGCCATGGTCGGCTGGATCAAGTCGTTCAGCGACGAGGTGAAGCGCCTCACGGGCCGCCGCCCGGTGATCTACACCACCACCCACTGGTGGAAGACCTGCACCGGCGACAGCGCGGCCTTCGGCGGCAACCACGCGCTGTGGCTGGCCCGCTACGACGCCGCCGGGGCGGGGGAACTCCCCGCAGGCTGGAAGTACTGGACGATCTGGCAGTACGACAACGGCAGCGGGACCCTGCCGGGTGACCAGAACCTCTTCAACGGGTCGACGAACCGGCTGAAGAGGTTCGCCCAGGGGTAGCGGATCTCGATATTCCGCCTCAGTTCGAAGGCCGGACCGCCGCTCCGCCAGGCCCTGGCCGCCCACCGGCCCACAAGCGGAGTGGCGGCACCTCGTTCATTACACCCGCGCGCCTGCCCCAGTTCATCTTCCGTTCACCCAGGTTGCCTACGGTCCACATGCCACTGACGTCCGAAAGAAGCCCGGGTAAATGGAAAACTTCTCGCTGATCCTCGCGATCGTGGTCATCACCGCGCTTGCGTTCGATTTTACGAACGGTTTCCACGACACCGCCAACGCGATGGCCACCACCATCTCGACCGGCGCGATGAAGCCCAAGGTCGCGGTGGCCATGTCCGCCGTGCTCAACCTTGTCGGCGCGTTTCTCTCCATCGAGGTCGCCAACACCATCTCCAAGGGACTCGTCGACGAGTCCGGGATACAGCCAGAGGTCATATTCGCGGCGCTCGTCGGCGCCATCCTCTGGAATCTGCTGACCTGGCTGGTGGGGCTCCCCTCCAGTTCCTCGCACGCCCTGATGGGCGGCCTCGTCGGCGCCACCATCGCCTCGGCCGGCACGAGCGGGGTCCACGGCGACGTGCTCGTCACCAAGGTGCTGATCCCCGCGATCGCGGCCCCGCTGGTCGCCGGCCTCGCGGCGATGTTCGCCACCCGGCTGACGTACAAGCTCGGACAGCACACGAGCGAGAAGGCCTCCGGCAAGGGCTACCGCGCCGGTCAGATCGCCTCCGCGGGCCTGGTCTCGCTGGCCCACGGCACGAACGACGCCCAGAAGACGATGGGCATCATCACCCTCGCCCTGGTGGCCGGCGGCGCCCTCGCGCCCGACTCCGACCCGCCGGTGTGGGTCATCGTCTCCGCCGGTCTCGCCATCGCGCTCGGCACCTACCTGGGCGGCTGGCGCATCATCCGCACGATGGGCAAGGGCCTGACCGACCTCCAGCCGCAGCAGGGCTTCGCCGCCCAGACCAGCGCGGCCACGGTCATCCTGGCCTCCTCGCACCTCGGCTTCTCGCTCTCCACCACGCACTCGGTCTCCGGTGCGGTGATGGGCGCGGGCCTCGGCCGCAAGGGCGGGGTGGTCCGCTGGTCCACCGCGACCCGGATGTTCGTCGCCTGGGGCCTGACCCTGCCGGCCGCCGCGCTCGTCGCCGCGCTCGCCGAGTGGGTGACGTCCTTCGGCAGCTGGGGCACGGCCGTCGTCGCGGTCTTCCTCATCGCCTCCAGCGCCGCGATCTGGGTGATCTCCCGCCGCGAGGTCGTCGACCACACGAACGTCAACGACACCGAGGAGCCGCCCGGCGTGGTGACCACGGCGATGGCCGCCGTGACGCCGCCGCCGGCCGGACCGGTCACCGAGGACCTCTCGGCGACCATCCCGGTCCCCGCGGCCGCGACCGCCGCCGAGGCCACGTCCCCGGCGAACTCGTCCACGCCGACGCCCGCCCTCTGAGCCCCGCGACCTCCTGAGGAAGAACACCAACATGCACATCGACTGGGCAGCCCTCGGCTCCGTCTTCGGAGTCAGCCTCGTGGTCACCGTGGCCCTCGTCGGCCTCTTCACCCTGGGGATCGTCGGCCTCTCCAAGCGGGAGGCCGCGACCACCGCCGGCACGTCGCCCGCCCTCGCCACGACAGCGGCGTACGCCTGCTTCGCGGCCTGCACGGCGGCGGTGGGTTACGGGATCTACCTGATCATGGCCTGAGGCCCGTCCACCCCTCCCACCTCGCACGACACACAGAGACAAACCCCTCGTACCGTTTGACCGGGTACGAGGGTTTTGTCCATTGTCCACAGCGGGCCGTCACCCTCGCCGGGTGCTGCGCGCCCGCGCGGATGCCGCGCGGCCCGTCGGCCTCAGCGCTCCTCCGGCCCCCGCGGGCGAGCCCCGACCAGAGCCCGGTCCAGGGCCCTCAGCCGCTCCGTGACCGGGGCGAGCCCCCACCACAGGCCCGCCCCCGTGGCGAGGAGGGCGGTCACCGCCGGCCAGACGACAGCCCGCGCCTCGGTCCCCGGCACCAGCAGGGCGGCGAGAGCTCCCACCCCGACGGCGAGGACCCCGGCGACCGTACTGAAGAGCACCAGCGGCGCGGCGGCGGACAACAGCGTCCGCCGGTCCCGCGATGCCCGCGCACGCGCCGAGGCGGTTCCCTTGGTCCGATCTTCCATCGCGTGTACCTCCCGTCCCCCGAACGGTTCTTCAGGAGCCGTCCGCTCCCGGGTCCACAAGCCCCGCCAGAAAACCACACCACGCGCTGTGACGGAAGGAGAGCACAGCGTATTTCTTCGAGCTCGAGTCACACACCAGAACCCGCCCCTCCTCGAACGACGCCCGACCTCCACCTCACAAGTCAGCGCGCCGACACGCGTACTGCCGTTCCCTCAAGTGTTCCCGCCCGGCGCTGCGGAGATGAGCGCGGAAAGAGCCGATTCGGGCGTCTGGCCATATTTCAGCGATGTGGGGCTGAGCACACCCCTGCACCGCAGGTCAACAGCAAGTTGACGGGTCTTCCGGGAGCGTGGTGGACTGCCGGGGCCATGTACGACGGCAGGAGAGGAAGCCGGTGCGAGTCCGGCGCGGTCCCGCCACTGTCACCGGGGAAGAACCTCCCGGGAGCCAGGAACTCTCGCCGTCGGTCTCGTCGAACCAGGGCGTGGACACCCTGAGTGAGGACATATCGCCATGTGCGGCTGCCGCTTGAGTCCCGGTACCGGATCCTCGTCCGACCTCGCGATCGGCTGAACCGGTGCGTGCCGATCGCGTCTTCGCGTACGGCGCCACCGCCGGACTCCTCGGCGATCTGCTGCTCGGCGATCCTCGCCGGGGGCATCCGGTCGCCGCGTTCGGACGGGCCGCCGGTGCCGTGGAGCAGGTGCTGTGGCGGGACCACCGAGGGTGGGGCGCGCTGCACACCGCCGTGTGCGCGGGTGGCGCCGTGGCGCTCGGGGCCTTCGCCTCGTCCGCCGTACGCCCGTCGCGTGCGGCCTCCGTCGCGTTGACCGCCGCCGCCACCTGGGCCGTCCTCGGGGGGACTTCGCTCGGGCGGGAGGCTCGGGCGATCGCGCGGTCCCTCGACGCGGGGGACGTCGAGGGCGCCCGGGCCCGGTTGCCCCATCTGTGCGGGCGGGATCCCCAGGCGCTCGACCCGGACGGGATCGCGCGGGCGGTCGTGGAGTCCGTCGCCGAGAACACCTCCGACGCCGTGGTGGGCGCGCTCGTATGGGGAGCCGTGGCGGGTGTGCCCGGGCTGGTGGGGTTTCGGGCCGTCAACACGTTGGACGCCATGGTCGGACACCGCTCGGAGCGGTATCGGCGGTTCGGATGGGCCTCCGCGCGGCTGGACGACGTGGTGGGCTGGCCGGGGGCCCGGCTGACGGCGGTGCTGGCCGCGGCCTGCGGTGGGGATGCCCGCGGGGCCGTACGGGCCTGGCGCGCGGACGCCGGCAGGCACCCGAGTCCCAACGCGGGGCCCGTGGAGGCGTCGTTCGCGGGGGCGCTCGGAGTGCGGCTGGGGGGCACGTTGTCGTACGGGGGGCGGGTCGAGCACCGGCCGGTGCTGAATGGGGAGGGACGCGCCGTCGTCGTGGGTGACATCGAGCGGACCGTCCGGTTGTCCCGGCGGGTCGGATGGCTGGCGTTGGGGATCGGTGCGGGTGTGTCGCTGCTGCGGACGAGGAGGCACGGATGAGTGGCGGGCTGTTGGTCGCCGGGACCACCTCCGACGCGGGGAAGAGCGTGGTCACCGCCGGGATCTGCCGGTGGCTGGTGCGGCAGGGGGTCAAGGTCGCCCCGTTCAAGGCGCAGAACATGTCGCTCAACTCCTTCGTGACGAAGGAGGGCGCCGAGATCGGGCGGGCGCAGGCCATGCAGGCGCAGGCGTGCCGGGTGGAGCCCACCGCGCTCATGAACCCCGTGCTGCTGAAGCCCGGAGGCGAAAGCAGCAGTCAGGTGGTGCTGCTCGGCAAGCCCGTGGGCGAGATGAGTGCGCGCGGGTACCACGGGGGGCGGCAACAGCGGCTGCTCGGGGTCGTGCTGGAGTGTCTCACCGAGCTGCGGGGCACGTATGACGCGGTGATCTGCGAGGGGGCCGGCTCTCCGACCGAGATCAATCTGCGGCGGACCGACATCGTCAACATGGGGATCGCCCGGAACGCCGGGCTGCCCGTGCTCGTGGTCGGTGACATCGACCGCGGCGGGGTCTTCGCGTCGTTCTTCGGGACCGTCGCGCTGCTCTCCCCCGAGGACCAGGCCCTCGTCGCCGGGTTCCTCGTCAACAAGTTCCGGGGGGACGTCTCCCTGTTGGAGCCGGGGCTCGACATGCTGCGCGGGCTCACCGGGCGGCCGACGTACGGGGTGCTGCCCTTCCGGCACGGGCTCGGGATCGACGAGGAGGACGGGCTGCGCATCTCGCTGCGGGGCACGGTCCGGGAGTCGAACGTCGCACCGCCCGTCGGGGAGGACGTGCTGCGGGTCGCCGTGTGCGCGGTTCCGCTGATGTCCAACTTCACCGACGTGGACGCGCTCGCCGCCGAACCCGGTGTCGTGGTGCGGTTCGTGGACCGCGCCGAGGAACTGGCCGACGCCGACCTGGTCGTCGTCCCCGGGACCCGGGGCACGGTCCGGGCGCTGGAGTGGCTGCGGGAGCGCGGGCTCGCCGAGGCGTTGGTGCGCAGAGCCGCCGAAGGGCGGCCGGTGCTCGGGCTCTGCGGCGGGTTCCAGATGCTCGGGGAGCACATCGAGGACGACGTCGAGAGCCGCCGAGGACACGTCCCGGGGCTCGGGGTGCTTCCCGTCCGGGTGCGGTTCGCCCCGGAGAAGACGCTCACGCGGCCCGTCGGGGAGGCCCTCGGGGAACGGGTCGAGGGGTACGAGATCCATCACGGGGTCGCCGAGGTCCTGGGCGGCGAACCCTTTCTGGACGGGTGCAGGGTCGGACAGACCTGGGGCACGCACTGGCACGGGTCACTGGAGTCGGACGGGTTCCGGCGGGCCTTCCTGCGCGAGGTGGCGACGGCCTCGGGGCGGCGGTTCGTGCCGGCCCCCGACACGTCGTTCGCCGCGCTGCGCGAGGAGCAGCTCGACCGGCTCGGCGACCTGATCGAGGAGCACGCGGACACGGACGCGCTGTGGCGGCTCATCGAGTCGGGCGCGCCGACGGGGCTGCCGTTCGTGCCGCCCGGGGCACCGGGAACACCGGGAGCGTCCGAATGAGCACGGGCACGCTGTTGAACGACCGGCCGCGGGTCAACCGCCCGCTGCCGGAGGGTGACTTGGAGGGCGACGCAAAGTGAGTGTTCCTTTTCCGTTCACGGCCGTCGTCGGCCAGGACGACCTGCGCCTCGCGCTGCTGCTGAACGCGGTGTCGCCGGCCGTCGGCGGTGTGCTGGTGCGCGGCGAGAAGGGCACCGCGAAGAGCACCGCCGTGCGGGCGCTCGCGGCGCTGCTGCCGGAGGTGGAGGTCGTCGTCGGCTGCCGCTTCTCCTGCGATCCCGTGAAGCCGGACCCGGCGTGTCCGGACGGGCCGCACGAGCCGGCGTTCGAGACCCGGCCGTCGCGGATGGTCGAACTGCCCGTCGGTGCCTCCGAGGACCGGCTCGTCGGCGCCCTCGACATCGAACGGGCGCTGTCCGAGGGCGTGAAGGCGTTCGAGCCGGGGCTGCTCGCGGACGCGCACCGGGGCATCCTCTACGTCGACGAGGTGAACCTGCTCCACGACCACCTCGTCGACCTGCTGCTCGACGCGGCCGCGATGGGCGCCTCGTACGTGGAGCGCGAGGGCGTCTCGGTACGGCATGCCGCGCGGTTCCTGCTGGTCGGGACGATGAACCCCGAGGAGGGCGAGCTGCGGCCGCAGTTGCTCGACCGGTTCGGGCTGACCGTGGAGGTCGCGGCCTCGCGGGAGCCGGACCAGCGGGTGGAGGTCGTCCGGCGGCGGCTCGCCTACGACGACGACCCGGCCGGTTTCGCGGCCCGTTGGGCGGACGAGGAGGCCGACGTACGGCAACGGGTCGTCACGGCGCGGGAGTTGCTGCCGTCCGTGGTGCTGGGCGACGGTGCGCTGCGGCAGATCGCGGCGACCTGCGCGGCCTTCGAGGTGGACGGGATGCGGGCCGACATCGTGATGGCCCGGACCGCGACCGCGCTGGCGGCGTGGAACGGCCGGACCGAGGTGCTCGCGGAGGATGTGCGCCGGGCGGCGCTGCTCGCGCTGCCGCACCGGCGTCGCCGGAACCCGTTCGACGCGCCGGGGCTCGACGAGGACAAACTCGACGAGACGCTGGAGGAGTTCGCGGAACCGCCGCAAGGCGCACAGGACCCGCAGGACCCGCAGGACCCGCAGGACCCGCAGGACGACGATCCCGATCCCGATCCCGACGGGCCCGGTGGGGGTGGGCGGCCGCCCGCTCCCGAGTCCGACGGACCGCAGGGCGGCGACGGGGGCGCGCAGCCCGAGTCCGGCGAGGGTGTGCCGGCGCAGGCACCCGCCGCCGGGGAGCAGTCCGCCGTGCGGGCCGCCGAGCCGTTCCGTACGAAGGTGCTCAGCGTGCCGGGGCTCGGGGAGGGTGCCGCCGGGCGGCGTTCGCGCGCCCGGACCGAGCACGGGCGCACGACCGGGGCGCGCAGGCCGCGTGGCACGCTGACCAAGCTGCATCTGGCGGCCACGGTGCAGGCCGCCGCGCCGCATCAGCGGACACGGGGGCGGTCCGGGCCGGGGCTGGTGGTACGGCGTGACGATCTGCGGCAGGCGACCCGGGAGGGGCGGGAGGGCAACCTCGTGCTGTTCGTGGTCGACGCCTCCGGGTCGATGGCGGCACGGCAGCGGATGGGTGCCGTGAAGGGCGCGGTGCTGTCGCTGCTGCTCGACGCCTACCAGCGGCGGGACAAGGTGGGCCTGGTGACGTTCCGGGGCTCGGCCGCCGAGGTGGCGTTGCCGCCGACCTCGTCGGTGGACGCGGCGGCGGCCCGGCTGGAGTCGCTGCCGACGGGCGGGCGGACACCGCTGGCGGCCGGGTTGCTCAAGGCGCACGACGTGCTGCGGGTGGAGCGGCTGCGGGACCCCGCGCGCCGCCCGCTGGTCGTGGTGGTCACCGACGGCCGGGCGACCGGTGGGCCGGAGCCCGTCGCGCTCGCCGGGCGGGCGGCACGGCTGTTCGCGGCCGCGGGCCACGCGTCCGTGGTGATCGACTGCGAGTCGGGCCATGTCCGGCTGGGGCTCGCCGGGCAGCTGGCGGGTGAACTGGGCGGTACGGCGGTGACGTTGGACGAACTGCGTGCGGACTCCATCGCCGGGCTCGTCCGGGATGTGCAGGGGACGCAGCGCACGCAGGGGACGCAGAACACACCGAGGAGGGCCGCTTAGATGCCGCAGGGACAGCCGAGTGTCGTACCGGACGACGGACTGACGACCCGTCAGCGCAGGAATCGTCCGCTGGTCTTCGTGCACACGGGAATCGGCAAGGGGAAGTCCACCGCCGCTTTCGGGCTCGCGCTGCGCGCCTGGAACCAGGGGTGGCCGATCGGGGTGTTCCAGTTCGTCAAGTCGGCGAAGTGGAAGGTCGGTGAGGAGAACGCGCTGCGCGTGCTCGGGGCGTCCGGTGAGGGCGGGTCCGTGGACTGGCACAAGATGGGTGAGGGCTGGTCATGGGTGCAGCGCGACGGCCAGATGGACAACGAGGACAAGGCCCGGGAGGGCTGGGAGCAGGTCAAGCGGGACCTGGCGGCCGAGACGTACAAGCTCTACGTGCTGGACGAGTTCGCGTACCCGCTGCACTGGGGGTGGATCGACACCGACGAGGTCATCGACGTGCTGCGGAACCGGCCCGGGACCCAGCACGTGGTGATCACCGGACGGAACGCGCCCGAGAAGCTCGTCGACTTCGCGGACCTGGTGACCGACATGTCGAAGGTCAAGCACCCCATGGACGCGGGCCAGAAGGGCCAGCGGGGCATCGAGTGGTGACATCGTGACCTCTTACACCTCGGTCCCCTCCGTCCCCCGGCTGGTGATCGCCGCGCCCTCGTCGCGCAGCGGCAAGACCACCGTGGCCACGGGTCTCATGGCCGCGCTGACCGAGCGGGGGCTCGCCGTGTCCCCGCACAAGGTGGGGCCGGACTACATCGACCCCGGCTACCACGCGCTCGCCAGCGGGCGGGTGGGGCGGAACCTCGACGCGTACCTGTGCGGGCCGGAGCTGATCGCGCCGCTCTTCGCGCATGGGGCGCGCGGGTGCGACATCGCCGTCGTCGAGGGTGTGATGGGGATGTTCGACGGCGCCTCGGGGCAGGGCGAGCTGGCGTCCACGGCGCACGTGGCGAAGCTGCTGCGGGCGCCGGTGGTGCTGGTCGTGGACGCGTCGTCGCAGTCGCGGTCGGTGGCCGCGCTGGTGCACGGGTTCGCCTCCTGGGATCCCGAGGTGCGGATCGGGGGCGTGATCCTCAACAAGGTCGCCTCGGACCGGCACGAGGAACTGCTGCGGGACGCCCTGGAGTCGACCGGGGTGCCCGTGCTGGGGGTGCTGCGGCGGGCTCCGCAGGTGGACACCCCGTCCCGGCATCTGGGACTGGTCCCCGTCGCCGAGCGGCAGGCCGCCGCGCTGGAGGCCGTGGCGGCGATGGCCGCGCAGGTGCGGGCCGGGTGCGATCTGGAGGCGCTGGTCGCGCTCGCCCGCAGCGCGGGGGCGCTGTCGGGGGCCGTGTGGGAGCCGCCCGTCGCGGCCACGGGGAGGCGGGAGGTCGTCGCCGTGGCCGGGGGGCCCGCGTTCACCTTCTCCTACGCCGAGCACGCCGAGCTGTTGACCGCCGCCGGTGCCGAGGTGGTCGTCTTCGATCCGCTGCGTGACGAGCAACTGCCTGATGGGACGCGCGGGTTGGTGATCGGCGGCGGGTTCCCCGAGATGTACGCCGCCGAGCTGTCCGCCAACGAGCCGCTGCGCAAGGCCGTGGCCGAGCTGGCGTTCGGCGGGGCTCCGGTGGCCGCCGAGTGCGCCGGTCTCCTCTACCTCTGCCGGGAGCTGGAAGGGCGCCCCATGTGCGGCGTGCTCGACGCGACGGCGCGGATGGACGAGCGGCTGACCCTCGGGTACCGGGACGCGGTGGCCGTGGGCGACAGTGTGCTCGCGTCGGCCGGGACGCGGATGCGGGCCCACGAGTTCCACCGGACGGTCGTCGAGCCGGGGGCCGGGCCCGCTCCCGCCTGGGGGATACGGTCCCCTCGGCCCAGGGTCGAGGGATTCGTGCAGGGAGGGGTGCACGCGAGCTATCTGCACACCCACTGGGCCGGGGAGCCCGGTGTCGCACGGCGGTTCGTGGAGAGATGCCGGGCGTCATGAGCGGTCCGGGGGGCGTCCCGAGCGGTTTGCCGAGTGTCATGAGCGGTCCGCCGTGCGTCACGGGCCGCCGGTCGGCCGGTGGGCCGGCCCGCTCACTCCGCCACGCCCACCACCAGCCAGATGAAGGCCGCCCCGCCGATCGTGCACAGCAGCGTGGAGTGGGCCGGGTGTTCGTGGTGGGCCTCGGGGAGGATCTCCGCGGCGGCGAGATAGAGCAGGGCGCCGCCGAAGAAACCGAGATAACAGCCGAGCGGGCCCTCCGGGATCGTGAACAGCAGCGTGGAGGCGGCTCCCACCACCGGGGCCGCCGCGTCCGCGAACAGCATCGCCAGCGCGCGGCGGCGGGCGTTGCCGTAGACGCTGGTGAGCGTGTACGTGTTGAAGCCGTCCGCGAAGTCATGGGCGATCACCGCGAGCGCGACCGCGATGCCCATGCCCTCGCCGATCTGGAACGCCGCGCCGATCGCGACACCGTCCATGGCACTGTGTCCGACCATCGCGGCCGCGGCCGTCAGACCCACCTGGGGCGTACGGCCGTTGTTCTCCTCCGCACCGTGCGCCGCCTGGCGGACGGCCAGCAGGCGTTCCACCAGGTGGGCCAGGAGGAACCCGGCGACGAACAGCAGCAGGGCCGCCGGTACGCCGAAGATCTCGTCGCCCGCCGCCTCCAGCGCCTCGGGGAGCAGATCGAGGCCGACCACGCCCAGCATCAGACCGCCGGCCAGGCCCAGCACCAGGTGACGGCGGTCCGTCACGCGTTGCGCCGTCCAGCCGCCGAGCAGCGTCATCAGGAACGCGCCGAGTGCCACGAAGACCGCCATGGCTCCTTGCTACCGGAAGAGGTGGGGCTCTTGGCTGCGGCGCCCCGAGGGAGTGAGGAGGGAGGGGACCGGGTTTCGGCCGCGCGTCTCCGTTGGCTGGTCCCGCCCACGCGGCGGAGCCGCACATGTCACGGCCCCGCCCTCCTTGAGGGGCGCGGCTGTGGCTGACCCTGTGTCCGGCCCGCTCCTCGTCGGTGTGGGCGCCTCCCGAGGTGTGCCGGTGGCCGAGGTCCTCGCCCTGGTCGAGGGGACCCTGCGGGATGCGGGACTCTCCGCCGAGGCGGTCGTCGCGCTCGTCACCGTCGAGGCCAGGGCCGGCGAACCCGGGCTCGTCCGGGCCGCCGAACGGCTCGGCGTCCCCCTGGTCACCCGCTCCGCCGGGGAGTTGGCGGGCGTGGCGGTGCCGAACCCCTCCGGCGTGGCCCTCGCCTCCGTCGGCACTCCGTCCGTCGCGGAGGCCGCCGCGCTCGTCGGCGGGGGTGAACTCCTCGTGCCGAAGCGGAAGTCGGCGCCGGTGGACGGGCGGCCCGGGAGGGTGACCTGTGCCGTCGCGACGGCGAACCCTGGCTTCGCCGGACGCGGTGGCAGTGGGCATGATGATCGTCGTGGTCACGATCACGATCACGACCGTGGCCGTGACCACGACCATGGCCGTCGAACGACACCATGACGGTGACCGCCGCCGACCTGCCCCCCGCACCCGCACCACCCCTTCCGCCTTCGAGGAGACACCGTGACCACCCCGCCGCCCGCCCTGCTCATCGCCGGTCATGGAACCCGGGACGATGCCGGGGCCGAGGTGTTCCGCGACTTACTGCGCGAGCTGGGGCGCCGCCACCCCGGGCTGCCCGTCGGGGGCGGCTTCGTCGAGCCGTTCCGGCCGCCGCTGGGCGAGGCCGTGACCGCGCTCGTGGAGCACGGGGCACGGCGGTTCGTCGTGGTCCCGCTGGCATGGGAGCCCGCCGGGCGTGCCGAGGCGGACGTCGAGGCGGCGCTGGACCGCGTGCGGGAGCGGCACCCGGAGGTGTCGCACGGGCGCGGCCGTCCCCCGGGCCCGCACCCCACGCTGCTGAGCCTGTTGGAGCGACGGGTGGAGGAGGCTCTGGGGTCGCCCTCGCCGAGGGCCCCGGGCGACCGGGCCGATGTCACCGTCCTGCTCGTCGGGTACGGGTCCACGGACCCCGGGGCCAACGCCGAGGTGCACCGGGCTGCCCGGTTGTTGTGGGAGGGGCGCGGGTACGCGGGTGTGGAGACGGCGTTCGTCTCGATGGCCGCGCCGGACGTGCCGAGCGGTCTCGACCGGTGTGTGCGGCTGGGCGCGCGGCGGATCGTCGTCCTGCCGTACTTCCCGCTCGACGGCGGGCCGGCCGACCGGGTGCGGCAGCAGACCGAGGGCTGGGCTGCCGCACGTCCGGAGATCGCGGTACGGTCGGCCGATGTCATCGGCCCGGAGCCGGAGCTGCTCGATCTGATCGTTGAGCGGTACCGGGAGGCGCTGGAGGGCGACCCGTACATGAACCGCGATTCCCACGACGCCTCCGTACCCGGCGGCACTCCGCCCGGCGGGAACAGCCCGGGGCTGCCGCGACAGCCACACGCCCGTCCGGACGACGACGGGCACCACGGTCACGATCGACACCACTGGGGACACACGCACTCCCATGCACACTGAATCCGACTCCGGGAGCAGGCACGACCTGCGGAACACCCGTCATGGCCCGTCGCACACGGGTGACGACCCGTCGAACGCGGGTCATGACCTGCGCCATCACGGCGACGCCGAGGTGCGGGACGACGGGGCGAGGCTCATCGACCTCGCCGTGAACGTCCGGGCCGACACACCGCCCGCCTGGCTGCGTGAGCGGATAGCCGGGTCGCTGGCCGGGCTGGCCGCCTACCCCGACGGACGGGCCGCGCGGGCGGCGGTGGCGGCCCGGCACGGGCTGCCGGTCGAGCGGGTCCTGCTCACGGCGGGCGCCGCCGAGGCGTTCGTGCTGCTCGCCCGCGCCCTGAAGGTCCGTCACCCGGTGGTCGTGCACCCGCAGTTCACCGAGCCCGAGGCCGCGCTGCGGGACGCCGGGCACACCGTGGACCGGGTGCTGCTGCGGGAGTCGGACGGCTTCCGGCTGGACCCGGCGGCCGTACCGGAGGACGCGGACCTGGTGGTCGTAGGCAACCCGACCAATCCGACGTCGGTGCTGCACCCGGCGGAGTGCCTCGCCCGACTCGCCCGGCCGGGGCGGACGCTGGTCGTCGACGAGGCGTTCATGGACGCGGTGCCGGGTGAGCGCGAGGCGCTGGCCGGGCGGACGGACGTGCCCGGCCTCGTCGTCCTGCGCAGCCTCACCAAGACCTGGGGGCTGGCCGGGCTGCGGATCGGTTACGTCCTCGCCGCGCCCGGGACGATCGCCGAGCTGGAGCGGGCCCAGCCGCTGTGGCCGGTGTCGACGCCCGCCCTCGCGGCGGCCGAGGCGTGTGTCTCGGACCGGGCGCTGGCGGAGGCGGCCGAGGCGGCCGGTCGCCTCGTCGCCGACCGGGCCCATCTGGTCGCCGGGCTGCAGGAGTTCGCCCCCGACGGCCTGGTCGTGGCCGAGCCCGCCGAGGGCCCGTTCGTGCTGATCCGGCTGCCCCGCGCGACCGCCGTACGCCGGCATCTGCGCAGTCTCGGCTTCGCCGTCCGCCGCGGTGACACCTTCCCGGGGCTGGACGACGCGTGGCTGCGCCTGGCGGTCCGTGACCGGAGCACGGTCAACGGCTTCCTCCAGGCGCTGGACCGGGCGATGACGCTGGCGGACCGCTGAGCGGAGGGGCTCGGCGGTCCGCCGGCGGAACGAGCCGGGTGGTTCGGGTGCTACGGCGTCAGCGCTGCGGGGGTCAGCACTGCGAGCTGTGCTTGCAGTGCATCTTGACGCCCATCTTGTGGTTGAAGTCCTGCCACTTGCCGCGCGCGAACGACTTGTTGACGCTGTCCGGCACGGAGGGCTTGGCGACGTGGGCCCAGACGTGGAGCATCAGGTAGCCGGTCTTCTTCTCGTTGTAGAACTGGAAGTAGACCTTGGAGCCGGCGCCGTCGAAGTGGCCCTTCTGCGCGACGAAGTACCAGCCGTTCTTCATGCCCTTCGTGTAGAACTTCACCGGCGCGTTCCGGCAGCCGAAGGGCCCGGCCGCACAGGCCTTCAGCTTGATCAGCTGGCCCTCCTTGGGGTACTTCTTCGGCGCGTTCTTCACCGGGAACGTGCAGTTGAAGCACCGCTTCAGCTCCTGCATCGGCTCACTGGCCCTCCAGGGGCGGCCGATGTACTTGGCGTTGTTGGGCTTCACGTGGAAGCGCCAGTCGTAGAGCTTGCGGAGCTTCACGGCGGACGCGGCCCCGGTGTTCTTCTCCGCGACCGTCGCCCGGCTCTTCTTCACGACGGCGGCGTCGCCGTGGGCGGACGCGACGCCGGCCGGGGCGAGGACCGCGAGCATGGCGGCCCCCGCGACCGCCAGGTTCGACAGCTTGCGGATGAGGGGTGAGCGGGTGAGCACTGGATCTCCCTGGTGTCGGACGGACGTCTGGGACGGACGTGCGGTGCGCCACCAAGCTAGGGAGTTCACAGGTTCCCCCGACATTGTCACTTCGGGCACTGCCCCTGAGGGAGTGTCAGTGGGGTCGCCCGTACGGCGTCTGGGTCCCGCGGACCGACTCACGGGTGCCGTCCGGGAAGCGGATGTCCACGCCTCCGTGGGCGTCGACCCCGGCGCTCGCGCCGGTGTGCGGCGTGTGCGGGTCGCCGCTGAGCAGGACGAGGGTGACCAGGAGGGATTCGGTCCCGCCGGGCGCCGTCCGTCCTTCGAGGACGGGCGTCGCCGAGTGGTGCCCGTAGGCGTTCGTCCCGACGGCCCCCACGACCCTTCCGGGGCCGTCGCCCCAGCCGTGCAGGCCCACCAGCGCGCTGGTCAGGCCGTCCGCGCGGCGGGCCAGCGCCCAGCCCGGGCCGGACGTCCCCTCGGGCGGCCCGTCGCCGTCGGCCACGGCCCAGCCCCCTTCGCGTACGGGCGTGCCGGCCGGCGCGTGGACACGGTGCACCCGCACCTCCCAGGGGCCGTGCACCACGCTGACCGTCTCGATCCCGTCGCCGTCCTCGCCGCCGTACCGGGACGCGGCGCGGCGGCCCTCGGTGCCCAGGGGACGGATACGGCCTCGGGGGGAGGGTGTGCCGTCGGGTGCGAGCAGGGCGAGGTGGTTGTCGGGGCCCGTCGGGGTCTCCGGTGCCGTGGCGCTGGAGTAGGCGAGCCGGGCGTAGTGCGGGCTGTCGTCGGCGGTGGCGGGCGGGGGCGGCAGCCGGTCGCTGCCGTGGTTGACGAGCCGTACGAGGCCGTCGGCGGCCGTGGTGTGCAGCAGCCAGCCGGGGCCGGGCAGGGCGAGCGTGGTGTCGGCGGTGTCGATCGGCGCGGGCTCCTCCCGCGCGGTCCACACGGGGTGGCTCTCGGGCAGGAGCAGGCCGAGGAAGGCCTTGCTCGCCCAGTACGGGGAGGCGGGGCCCGAGTAGCGCTGGGTGACGGGGAGGAAGGGCCGGTACCAGCCCAGGGTGAGCAGGCCCCGCTCGTCGGGCACCCCCCGCTCAGCGAAGTGCCTCAGGGCCCCGGAGGCGAGCCGACGGGTCCGGCCCGGCGGCAGGGGTGTGGCGTCGGCGAGGGCGCCCGCCCACAGCGGGGCGGTGGTCGCGAAACGGTAGGTGAGGGAGCGGCCCTGGTGGACCGGAGCCCCGTCGGCGCCGAAGAAGTGCTGGTGGGCGGCGAGGAACTCGCGCAGCCGCCCGCGGTGCCGGGCCACCGCCGCCGCGTCCGCCCGTGGACCCGCGATCCGCGCCCACAGCACCGGATACAGGTGCAGCGCCCAGCCGTTGTAGTAGTCGAACTTCCGCCCGTCGCCGTCGGTGTACCAGCCGCCGCCCCGGTACCAGTCCTCCAGCCGGGCGAGGCCCGCGTCGATCTCGGCGCGGCTGTGCGGGGCGCCGACCGAGGCGAGGAACTCCTCCGTGATCACCTGGAAGAGCCGCCAGTTGGAGTCGTTGACGTCCGCGCCGACGAACCCGCCCAGCCAGTCGGCGACCCGGCCGCGCACCCCGTCGTCGAGCCGGTCCCACAGCCAGGGACGGGTCTCGTGCAGGGCGATCGCGATCGACGCGGCCTCCACCATGGGCTGCGCCCGGTCCGTGATCGCCGGCCACCGCTCGTCACCGCCGGCGGGGTCGGTCCCGGCGGCGAGCCCGGCCGCGTACCGTTCGATCAGCGCGGGCCCGACCCGCCCCCGCGAGCCCGCGATCCGAAAGGCGGCGAGCAGGAAGGACCGTGCGAATCCCTCCAGCCCGTCGGACAAGGGGCCGGAGTGGCTGGCCCGCCCGGGCAGCCGGTACTGCGCCAGGCCGGGTGAGGCATAGGGCACGATCCCTTCGAGCAGCCGGTCGGCGAGCGCCTCCCAGTGGGCACGGGTCCAGCCCGTGAGGGGGGAGAGGAGAGAGTCGGTGGGCGGAAGCGTCGAGGTGTCGGCGGGTGACATGTGCGGCGCGGTCATACGGGGTCGCGACCTCCGGTGAGTTGTGGACAGAGAGCGGTGCGCGCCCCGTCAGGGGCGCGGGGAACTGCGCGACCAGCCGCGAACAACCCGCACTGTCACGACGGCCCCCTCGGCGGAGCCACCGGCGGAGCCACCGGCGGAGCCACACTCCGCCGCACGACGATGTGCGTGCCCAGCACATGCCGCCCCCCTACCCCCCGCTCGGGATCCCGCAGAGCGATCCGCACCGCCGCCCGCCCCAGCTCCTCCGCCGGGGTGCGCACCGTCGTGAGCGGCGGATCGAAGTCCTCGGCCAGCGGGATGTCGTTGTACCCGACCACCGAGATGTCGTCGGGAACCCGAAGCCCGGATTCGGCGATCGCGCGGAGCGCCCCCGCCGCGACCATGTCGTCCCCCGCGAAGACGGCCGTGAACTCCCGTGTCTCCTTGAGTAGTTCGGTCATCGCGCGGAGCCCCGCAGGGCGGCCGAGGCCGCAGTTCACGACCCGCGCGGCCTCGGGCGGCAGCCCGTGCTCCGCCAGCGCGGCCCGGTAGCCCGCGACGCGGGCGTCGAGCGCCGTGTTCCCGGGCAGCCCGCCGAGGAAGACGATCCGGCGGTGTCCGGCCGACAGCAGGTGCCCGGTGATCGCCCGCGCGCCGGCCTCGTTGTCGAACTCGACGACCAGCGCCGGGATCGCGGGATCGGGGGCCGGCCGCCCGCACAGCACGAGCCGGGCCCCGGAGGCGTCCAGGGCCTGCGCGTACTGGGCCACGCGCGAGCGGTACGCGTCGTCCTCGACGACCCCGCCGACCAGGATCACCAGCCGCGCCCCCTCCTCGCGCATCAGCCGTACGAAGTCCATCTCCCGCTGCGGGTCTCCCCCGGTCGCGCCGACCACGCACAGCCAGCCCCGGTCGGCGGCCTCCGCCTCCACGCCCTCGGCGACCTGGGCGTAGAAGGGGCTGGTGACCTGGCGGACGACGACGGCGGCCATCTTGCGGCCGCCGCCGACCAGGGCGCGGGCGTGCGCGTTGGCGACGTAGTCGAGGTCGCGGGCGGCGCGCAGGACGCGGGCCCGGGTGGTGGCGGGCACCGGATGGTTGCCGCTGAGCGCGCGGGAGGCGGTGGCTGTCGACACCCCCGCCCGCACGGCGACCTCCCGGATCGTGACCCGGCCTCTGGCCGCCGGGTCCTTGGGCTCCGTCTCCTCGGGGCCCGGCGCCCCGGAGAGCGGTTCCTTCCGCGCCGGGGCCTTGAGTTCCGTCTCCTCGGACGCCATGTCGTTCCCCATCCCCCGCGTCTCCTGTTCCGCTGCCGTCGGCCGCAGGCCGTCGCTCATGTGTTGGCCGCGTAGTCCTTCGCGAACTCCTCGGCCATTCTGTCGCCGCCCCGCTGCCGCCACTTCTTCACGGTCGCGTCCCATTCCGAGAGCGGGAGCCGCCCGGCGACGATGCCGGTGATCGTGTCCTCGACGAGGGCCTTGAGCGTGGCTCCCTGGGAGTTCTTGGTGGCCGACTGGAGCCCGAAGGAGGCGTTGCGGATGGCGTGCGGCACGACCTCGCGCTGCCAGGAGTGCAGGGCCCGTACGGCGTCCGGCATGCCCGGTACGAACAGCACCTGCGGGCCTTCGGCGAGGTACTTCAGCGGCAGGTTGGTGTTGTTCTCGACCTCGCCGACCTTGCTGACCTGCGGGGAGCCGTCCTTGGCGCGGGTGAAGTGGGTGCCCTCGACGCCGTAGTGGACGAGTTCCCACTCCTCGCTGCCGAAGGGCGCGGCGAGATAGTCCAGGATGCGCAGCAGCAGTTCGATCCGTTCCTTCTTCGCCTTCTTCAGGACCGTGTAGCCGAAGGAGCGACGGGCGGCGACGATTCCGCCGGGCTCACCGCCGACGCTGTACGGCAGGGCGGCCGCGGGGGTCAACTTGCCCTTGCTCTCGCGGTATTTGGGGAGGTAGGCGCCGAAGCCGTCCTGCATCGAGCCGACCGTGCCGTTGTAGTAGAGCGTGGTCAGGTCGATCTGGGAGACGGAGGTGGCGTCGGGGTGGTACGAGCCGTCCTGGCGCAGCCGTGCCTGGAAGGCGATGGCCGCCTTGAAGCGCTCGTCGGCCCAGGCGGGCTCGAAGGCGCCGCCCTTGGTCACGGACCACTCCATGGGGGCGTTGTGGGCCGCCGCGTGGACGGCGTTGCCGAAGAGGGAGCCGGCCGCGGCGCCGAGGGCGTAGGCGCGCCCGCCGGTGGCCCGTTTCGCGACGGCGGCGAAGTCGTCGGCGCTCCAGCCCTCCCGCATGCCCGCGTCGGTGAACATGCCCTGGTTGAGCCAGAGCGTGGAGCCGGGCAGCGGGCGCTCCAGCGGGATGCCGTAGAGGAGGCCGCCGATGCGGCCCATGTCCCGCCAGGCGTGGGTGGGGATGTTGGCCAGGTTCGGGTAGGCGCCGATCGCGTCGCCGGAGAGGTACGGCGTGAGGTCCTCGGCCCGGCGCCGGACGAACTCGGCCTCGCGGGGCAGGACGAAGCCGGAGAAGACGTTGATGATGTCCGGCAGGGTGTCCGGGTCGCCCGCCATCACCGTCGCCATCTTCTTCTGGTAGTCGGCCTGGGGGACGATCGTGTACTCGATCTTCACCCCGAGGGCCTTCTCGACGGCCGCCCAGAACCGGTTGGCGGAGGCGGGCTTCGGGGGCGTGCCGAACGACACGGACAGCACCTTGACCGTGGAGCCGTCGCCCGGGGTGCGGGAGACGGATCTGGCGAGGTCGGCGGGGTAGGCGGTGTAGCCCGCCTGGACGCCGGCCTCGGTGGGCGCGAGGTCCGGCTTGGGGCCCCGCGCGGGTGTGTACGTCGGCCAGGGCGCGAGCTTCTTGCCCGCGTTGGAGACGTCGCTGTCGCCGGAGCTCGTGGAGCAGGCGGTCAGCACGCCCGGGACGGAGGCGGCGGCCAGGGAACCGAGCAGAGTGCGTCGGGACATGCTGGGCATGGGTGAACCCCTCGTGTCGGCCTGAATCGGCGTGGGTCAGCTCTTGATGGCGCCGGTGAGCACGCCCTTGGTGAAGTACTTCTGGAGGAAGGGGTAGACGAGCAGGATCGGTACGGTGGCGATCACCAGCACCGCCATCTGCACGGTCTGGGGCGCGGTGACCGTGCCCTCTCCGGTCGTCGCGTCGGTGAGCCCGGAGCCGGCCACCACATAGGTGCGCAGGACCTGTTGGAGGGGCCAGTGGTCGCTCTCCAGGTAGAGCGAGGCGTAGAACCAGGAGTTCCAGTACGCCACCGCGTAGAACAGCCCGACGACGGCGAGCGCGGCCTTGGACAGCGGCAGGACGACGGAGAACAGCACCCGCCAGTCCCCCGCGCCGTCGAGCCGGGCGGCCTCGTACAGCTCCTCGGGGATGCCCTGGAAGAAGCCGCGCAGGACGACGAGGTTGAAGACGTTGACGAGGACGGGCAGCACCAGGGAGGCGTAGCTGTCCAGCAGGCCCAGCTCCTTGACCAGCAGGAAGCTCGGGATCATGCCGGGTGGGAAGAGGAACGTGAACAGGATGAGCAGCAGGGCCGGCCGGCCTCCGAGGACCCCGGGGCGGGAGAGCGCGTAGGCGAGGGTGACGGTGCAGGCCAGGCTGAGCAGGGTGCCGACGGCCGTCACCCCCGCGCTGACGCCGAGGGCGTGGGTGACGATGCCGCCGTCGAGGATGTCGCGGTAGGCGTCGAGGCTGGGCTCGGTCGGCCAGAGGACCCAGCCGCCGTTGGCCACGACCTCGTCGGTGGAGGCGAGGGAGGTGGAGACGATGACGAGGAACGGCACGCAGACCAGGAGGACGACGGCGGCGAGGGCGACGGCCTTGGCGGCCTGGGTCAGCGGTTTCGGCTTCTCCAGCCAGCCGGGCCGGACGTCGGTACGGGAGCCGGCGCGCCCGGCGGGACGGGTGCGGGCAGTGCCACCGGTGCGGGCGCTCACTTGTAGACCCCCTGTTCGCCGAGACGGTGGGCGACCTTGTTGGCGGCGTACACGAGCAGCGCGCCGATGACGCCCTTGAACAGGCCCGCGGCGGCGGCGAATCCGTAGTCGCCGCCGACGACGCCCTGGTAGTAGACGAAGGTGTCGATGATCTCGGCGGCCTCGGGGCCGACCGCGTCGCGCTGGAGCAGCATCTGCTCGAAGCCGACGGAGAGGATGTCGCCGAGCCGCATGATGAGCAGCAGCACGATCACCGGGCGGATGGCGGGCAGCGTGACGTGCCAGAACCGCCGCCAGGGGCCCGCCCCGTCGATCGCGGCGGCCTCGTACTGCTGCTCGTCGACCTGGGCGAGGGCGGCGAGGAAGATGATCGTGCCCCAGCCCGCGTCCTTCCAGATGACCTGGGCGACGGTGAGCGGCCGGAAGGCGTCCGGGTTGCCGATGATGTCGACGGTGCTCAACCCCATGCCGTCGAGGGAGGAGTTGAGCAGTCCGGTGTCGCCGAGCACCTGCTGGAACAGGGCGACGACGATCACCCAGGAGATGAAGTGCGGCAGGTACGCCACCGACTGCACGAAGCGGCGGACGCTGCTGAAGGTCAGGCTGTGCAGCAGCAGGGCGAGGCCGAGCGGCACGGGGAAGTAGAAGACGAGCTGGAGGACGGCGATCCAGAGGGTGTTGAGGACGGCCGCCCAGAACGCCCCGTCGTCGAACATCCGTCGAAAGTTGTCCACGCCGACCCAGGGGCTGCCCCAGATGCCGTCGAACGGGACGTATTCCTTGAACGCGATGAGGTTGCCGGCCAACGCGCCGTAGTGGAACAGGAGGAAGTAGGCGAGGCCGGGGAGCATGAGCAGCAGGAGAGCCCGGGAACCCCGTTCTCGCCTCCGTCCCTGAAAACCTTTTCGTCCCGGCGGTGCGCCGTTCGCACGACGACGATCCCGTCCAACCTCCTCTTTACCTGTGCGTTCCCGTAGTACAACGGCCACGGGTCCCCCTCACGTCTCGAAGTCGGAGTGAGGGGAAGTTAAAACGTTTTCAATGGCCGGTCAACAGCCCTGACACAGAAGGGCCGTTGACCTGGTGACCGGATCCGGCCGACCCGCCGCCGCGGCTTCACACCGCCCCACCGGTCCGTACAGGACTTCTTCGCAACGTTCGCAGTCCGGAACTCGCCCCTTCATTTGACATGTCATTGACATGGCTTTGGGGGGCCTTGGTAGACAGTTGCGCCCGGCGATTCCTGTGCGACCCCTGTGCTCACGGGGAACAAGGAGCCCTTCATGGCAGCCTTAGACCACACCCGCGTCCGTACCCGCCTCCGCCGCGTCCGCCTGCGCCGTTTCCGCCTCCGCGCCGCCCTGGTCGGCACCGTGGCGACGGCCCTGATCATCAGCGGCGCCCCCGCCACTCCCGCCACAGCCGGCGAGAAGAGACCCGCGGCCGCGGCCGAACCCGACACCAGCGATCCCCGCGAGGGCTGGAGACCCGCCAGCGAACTCGCCGAGGACGAGGACGAGGACGACCCGGGCGTCCTGGAGCGCCTCTTCGGCGACGACGAGGACGGCGAGGAGATCGACCGGGGCGACGACCAGGAACCGCCCCGCATCGGCCTGGACCGCTCACGGGGCTCGTCCTCCCTGACCCACCGCGGCGTCACGGGCGACACCGACGGCGTCCGCATCGCCGCGCCCCGTACCACACACGCCACCGGCGCCGACCTCGCCTGGAGCGCGTACCGGGGCAAGGACCTGCGGGAGTACGAGGTCCACCGCGCCACGAGGAAGGACTTCACCCCGACCGACGAGACCCTCCTCGCCCCCGTCGACCGCGACACCCGGACCTTCGCCGACCGCACGGCGCCCCCGGCGCTCGACGGCGGCGGCGGCAAGGACAAGACCAAGGCCGAGGCCGAGGACAGGACCAAGGGCAAGGGCAAGGGCAAGGGCAAGGGCAAGGGCAAGGGCAAGACCTACCACTACCGGATCGTCGTCCGCACCCAGCAGGGCAGGCTGCTGGCCGGCCCCGCCCGCACGGTGGAACTGCCCCCGCTGGGCCAGGTCGCCGAAGGGGCGAAGCTGCTCGCCGCCCCCGAGGGGGAGACCTACTTCCTGCCGTACACCCCGGCGCGGATGATCCCCGGCGAGAAGGCCACCGTCGAGGCGACCCTCACCAACACCACGGACACGGTGTGGAAGAAGGGCGAGCGCGTCCTGTCGTACCGCTGGACACTGGACGGCAGGGACGTCACCCATCTCCTCAACAAGGACGCGACACCGCTGCCCGAGGACGTGCCGCCGGGCGAGACGGTGACCTTCGACGCGGAGCTCAAGGCCCCGGTCCTGGTCGACCCGCTCGACAAGCGGCTCACCTTCGGCCTGGAGTGGGACCTGCGGGAGAAGGCCACCGGCGACTGGCTGTCCGAGACGGACGGGGTGCCGCCCTCCGCGCACCAGGTCACCGCCGAGTACCCGACCTCCGACCAGCTCGGTCTGGAGGACTTCCACTCGTACGCCGGCAAGAACACCGGCGCGGGCTCGGCGCTGATGAGCAATCTTCACGCGGGCAACGCGGTGTGGTCGTACAACGCCTTCTCCAACCCGTCGCTCGGCTTCTCGACCTTCCTGCGGCTGGCCTACAACTCGCAGGACGCGTCCAGCACTCCGGCCGGTTTCGGCTGGTCGCTGCAGGCCGCCTCACCGGTCCGGCTGGGCACTGCGCTGGACTTCCACCCCACCGCGCTGCTGCCCAAGCAGATCACGCTGACCGACGGCGACGGCACCAGCCATGTCTTCAGCAAGAACAAGAAGGGCGAGTGGGACTCCCCCGCCGGCGTCCACTTCCGGGTCAGGCAGCTGGAGAAGGACTGTCTGCTCCACCCCCACCAGCGCGAGGCCTGGGAGTTCCTGCGCCCGGACCGCACCCGGTTCCTCTTCGACTGCCAGGGCTTTCCGAGCGCCCAGGTGGACAAGAACGGCAACCGGATGGAGTTCACGTACGAGGAGCGGCTGCTCGGGCACCCGTCCAAGCTGCTGAAGTACGTCACCGACGCCGAGGGCAGGCGCACACTCACCGTCGACTACTGGGAGAAGGGCGAGGCGTACTCGTACGTCGACAAGGACGGGAAGGTGAAGGAGGGCAAGCATCTCCTCAATCCGTTCATCATCGACAAGGTTCGGTCGGTCACCGACATCTCCGGGCGCCGGGTCGACCTCACCTTCACGGAGAAGGGCCTGCTGGCGCGGCTGACGGACGGCGCGAACGCCGAGGACAAGCTGCGCAAGGTGTTCAGGTTCGAGTACGGCAAGGAGTTCGACCACCCCGGCGTGAAGCTGGTCCAGGTCACCGACCCTCGCGGCAACTCCTCGAAGGTCGACTATGTCGGCCCGCACGACGACAAGGACCAGCTGCACTACCTGGGGTACACCAAGACGGTCACGGACCGGCTCGGCGGTGTGACCGAGTACCACTACAAGGACCCCGACGGCCATGACGGCAAGGGGACCGAGACGGTCGTCACGGACGCCGAGGGCAACCCGTCCACCCAGTCGATGGACGGCTACGGCCGTCCGGTGAAGCTCACCGACGCCAAGAAGCGGACCACGAAGCTGGGTTGGGACGCGGACAACAACGTCACGCGTCTGGAGGAGAACAACGGCGCCGCCCGCACCTGGAAGTACGACCCGAAGACGGGCTACCCGCTGGAGAGCCGGGACGCGGAGTCGGTGAAGAACGACCGGCCCGCCGCCACGCTCACCTACGCGACCGGTGAGAACGGCTATATCGCCGACCTGGTGCGCCGGGTCTCCCCGGAGGGCCGTACCTGGCGGTTCGGCTACGACGGACGCGGCAACATGACCTCGGTCACCGACCCGAAGGGCGTGGAGAGCGAGCCCGCGGACGACTACACCTCCACCAACGCCTACGACGCGCGGGGACGGCTCGTCTCCGCGACCGACGCGGGCGAGCACACCACGAAGTTCGAGGACTACGACCCGTCCGGCTATCCGCGGGTGATCGTCGACGCCCTCGGCAACCGCACGCTGACGACGTACGACGTGCGCGGCAACGTCACCGAGGTCGAGGAGGCCGACGGGGCGACGACCACGCAGACGTACGACCTGTTCGGGCGTCCGCTGGAGAACCGCAGGCCGAAGGACCAGCAGGCCGGCGAGTTCATCGTCACGCCCGCGCCGCAGTACGACAGGAACGACAACACCCTCGTCTTCACCGCCCCCAACGGGGTGTCGAGCACCAGCGAGTTCGACGCCGCCGACCAGCTGCTGAAGTCCAGCCAGCCCGGCGACGAGGAGGGCGCGCCCGCACGGGTGTCGACCTTCACGTACGACAAGGCCGGCAACCAGCTCACCTCTACGGAGCCCAAGGGCAACCTGACCGAGGAGCCCGGCGACTTCACCTCGACGACCAGGTACGACGAGGTCTACCAGCCGATCGAGGCGGTCAACGCGGCCGGCAAGCGCGCCTCGGCCGTCTACAACGACGTCGGTGACCTGGTGAAGGTCGTCGACGCCCGCAAGAACGAGACCGACGACCCCGACGACTACACCACCAAGTTCCGCTACGACCTGGACCACCGGCTGCTGGAGACCACCGACGCGATCGGCAAGTCGACGACCAGCACCTACGACTGGGACGGTCTGACCACCGCCACCACCGACGCGGACGGCAACCGCACCGAGCTGGTCCTGGACGCCCGCGCCGCCCTGGTCGAGGCGCACGTTCCGCACGACGACGGCGTCACACGCAAGACCCGCTTCGAGTACGACGAGGTCGGCAACCAGACCCGGGTCATCACCCCGCGGGGCATGGAGACCGAGGACCCGAAGGACTTCGCCACCGAAACCGTCTACGACGAGCTGAACCGCGTCAAAGAGACCCTGAGCCCCTTCGACCCGGACGACGACCGCTACAACACCCCCGACCGGACGACGTACGAGTACGACGCGCTGAGCAGGCTGAAGAAGGTCAGCGCCCCGCCGTCCGAGGGCCAAAGCGTCCGCAACGAGACGGAGTACACCTACTTCGACACCGGCTGGATCAAGACGTCGGTCGACGCCTTCGACATCAAGAACACCTACCGGTACAACGACCTCGGCCAGCAGATCCAGAACACCCTGAGCAGCGCGGGCGATTCGGTCTCCCGCACCCTCAACTCCTCCTTCTACCCGAGCGGCGCCCTCAAGTCCCGCTCGGACGACGGGGTCCCGGTGGGCCTTCAGGTCGCCCTGGTCGACAACAGCGACATCAACAACACGGCGCAGCAGGGCACGTGGGCCGCGGTCGACGCCGAGGGCTCGTACGGCTACGACGCGCAGACGCACGCGCCCGGTGCGGGCGAGGACCGCTTCGTCTGGCAGCTGACGATCCCGCAGGCCGGCGACTACACGGTCTACGTCCGGTACCCGAAGGTCGACGGGGCGGCGAAGGACGCCGCGTACGAGATCAAGCACAAGGACGGCACCGAGACCAAGACCCTCGACCAGAGCGAACTCCCCGGTGAGTGGCGCTCCCTGGGCAAGTACGCCTTCGCCGAGGACACCGGTCAGGCCATCACCCTCACCGACAAGGCGACCGGCACGGTGGTCGCGGACGCGGTCCGGCTGGTCCGCGACTACGAGGGCGACACCGACAACGAGAAGAAGGACTTCTCCTACCGGTACGACGCCAACGGCAACCAGGTCGAGATCACCGACAACAGCCCCGGCGTCGAGACCGACCGCTACACCCTGGCCTACGACGAACTCAACCAGCTCACCGAGGTGGTGGAGCACGACGGCGACAGCGTCCGCGACAAGACGGCCCTGACCTACGACGCCAACGGCAACACGCTCACCACCACCCACGACCTGACCTGGAGCAAGCTGGACTACGACCCGCTGGACCGGGTCGAGCGCATCACCAACGCGTCGTCGCCGACGGCGGACGACCGCCAGATCACCTCGGTCGAGTACACGGCCCGGGGCGAGCTGGCGAAACAGACGAAGCCGAACGGCAACGTCCTGACCGTCGACTACTACCTCGACGGCACGACGAAGAAGACCACGGAGCGGCAGTCCGACGACACCCTCGTCGCCGAGCACGCCCTGAAGTACAACGCCAACGGCCACAAGGTCGAGGACGTCCTGAAGCTGATGGACGCGGACGACCACGGCTCCACCATCGACAACACGTACGCGTACACGTACGACCCGCAGGACCGCATCGCCAAGGTCGCGAAGACCGGCGACGACGAGAAGACGGAGGAGTACCGGCACGACGCGGCCGGAAACGTGGTCTGGCAGACGGTCGACGACACGACCACCACCCACCGCTACGACCGCAACCGCCTCCTGACCTCCACGGCGGACGGCGCGTCCTCGACGTACAACTACGACCCGCTGGGCCGCCTCGACACCGTCTCCTTCGGCGGCGAGACGATCCAGAAGTACCGCTACGACGGCTTCGACCGTCCGGAGTCGATCACGTCGGGCACCGGTGACGCGGCTCGGACGACCCGTCTGACGTACGACGCGTTCGACCGCACGGTGAAGGAGGCGGTCGGCAGCGGCGACGACGCGAAGACCACCCTCTTCACCTACCTGGGCATCACCTCGAACTCCCTGCGGGAGGAGGTGACGGACGAGGGCGTCACGTCCTTCCAGTACGCCTCCTGGGGGCAGAAGCTCACCCAGATCAAGGACGAGGAGGACAAGGACCCGGAGACCACGCAGTACCTCTACCACCCGCACGGTGACGTGGAGGCGCTGACCGACAAGGACGGCGACACCAAGACCACGTACGGCTACACGGCGTACGGCAAGAACGACACGGCCCAGTTCACGGGCGCGGACAAGCCGGGCGCGGGTGGCGAGGCCGCGGAGCCGTACAACTCGTACCGCTTCAACGCGAAGCGCTACGACACGGCGTCCGGCACGTACGACATGGGTTTCCGCACCTACGACCCGGGCCTGAACCGCTTCCTCACCCGTGACATGTACGGCGGGGCCCTGGCCGACATGGGTCTGACCATGGACCCGTACACCGGCAACCGCTACGCGTTCGCCGGCGGCAACCCGATCTCCTTCATCGAGATCGACGGCCACCTGTTCGGCCTCTCCTGGTCCGACATCGGCCACGCCGCCCTGGACGTGGTCGGCCTGATCCCGGTCGTGGGCGAGGTCGCGGACCTGGCCAACTGCGGCTGGTACGCGGCCGAGGGCGAGTACGTCGACGCGGCCCTCTCCTGCGCCTCGGCGATCCCGTTCGCGGGGTACGGGGCGACGGCGGCGAAGGCGGCACGGTACGGCGACAAGGCGTTGGACGCGATCGACACGGCGAGCGACACGGCCCGGGCGGCGGACAACGTGGCGGACGCGGGACGGGCGGCGGACACCCCGCCGACCGGCGGCACCCCGGACGCCCCCACCACCCCGAAGGACCCGGCCCCGGCCGACCCCGCCCCTGCACCGGCCAACCCGGCACCCGCTCCGGCACCGGCCCCGCCGAAGGCCCCGGACACGCCGCCGGCCAGCGGCGCTGCCTGCCAGCTGGCGAACAGTTTCGTCCCGGGCACCCAGGTACTGATGGCCGACGGCACCACGAAGGCCATCGAGGACGTCGAGACCGGTGACAGGGTCGCCGCCTCCGACGTGGAGACGGACGATGCTCAGAGCCGCACCGTCACCCGTACGATCGAGGGTGACGGCACCAAGCGGCTGGTCACGATCACCGTCGACACCGACGGTCGCGCGGGTGACGGCACCTCCACGATCACGGCCACCGACGGTCACCCGTTCTGGCGGCCCGACCTGGGTCTGTGGGTCGACGCCGGCGAGCTGCGGCCGGGCCAGTGGCTGAGCACGGGCAGCGGCAGCTGGATCCGCGTCACAGCCGTCGAGGAGCGGTCGGCACGGGCGACGGTGCACAACTTCACCGTCGACGGTCTGCACACCTACTTCGTGCTGGCGGGCGCGACACCGGTCCTCGTCCACAACGTCGGCCGGCAGGAGTGCATGGCCGAGGTCTCCTCCATGAACAAGGTGACCTCGGGCATCCTGGACATCCAGGTCGACGAGGTGCCCTTCGCCAGTGGTCCGAACTCCGGCGGGTTCATCGACGACATCGCCCGGGTGCCGGGCATGACCGCCGAGAACTTCCATCACGTCGAGATGCAGGCCGCCGCGTACATGCGGTTGAACGAGATCGGACAGGGAGTCCTCTACATCAATCATCCGCGCGGTGTCTGCGGATTCTGCAGCGGGCGGGCCTACGGGGGTGGCGTCAACATCGAGGACGCGCTGCCGCCCGGTGCGCAGCTGTGGGTGGTGGCGGCGGGGCTGCCGACGAGGAGGTTCACCGGAAACGCCAGGTGAGTCGGGCCCCGCGTCAGAACGGGAGGTCGTCGGCGCTGACGTCGGCCGACGGCCTCCGGTCCGCACCGGCGGGGACATAGCTCTCCAGGCTTGAGCGGTATCGCCGGACATCCGCGCCGGCAGCCACGGCGACGGTCAGCATCCAGCTCGGCTCGCCGCCGTCGGGCACATATCCGGCGGGCGGTGGAGCGACCCTGGCCAGGGCGTCCTCTCCGCAGTACAACCGGGCCGAGGGGCTCTCGTTCGCGAACGGAGGGAACGGCAGGGCGGTGAAAGCGGTCAGCGCGTCCCGGAGGACCGGTTCCGGCACCACCGCGGAGAACTTGGAGTCCGCGCCGAGCATCGCCTCGCGCACGGTGGAGTGCAGCAGGAACCCCTCCAGCGGCTCTCCGGAGTCCCGCCAGAGATCCGAGCCCAGCTCCCTGACATGGACCGGGTGTCCTTCCTGGGCCGGATCGACCGCCCAGTGGTAGCCCCCCTGGTTCTCGACCCAGAAGACGATCATCCCGTCGTCGGATCTCTCCAACTCGGCCAACGGAACCGGGTATTCCTGGAAGACGACGTCCACACCGGTCGCCGCCGCCGCCTCGTGCCAGTCGATCAGCTCCAGCGGAATGCCCGGAACCGACGGACCGGCGGGAAGAGCCCCCCGCGCCCCCTCGCCACCGCGTCCGTACCAGCGGGCCAGGAACGATCTGACGCTGTCACGCCGGGGATCCGTCAGCTCTTCCATGCCGGAATCCTAGGACACCTCACCCGACGACCCGACCGTTCAGCACCGCCCTCGACGGCGCCCCCAGCACCCGTACGTCCGTGCGGGGGTCCTCGCCGTAGACGACCAGGTCCGCCGGGGCGCCCTCGGTCAGGCCGGGGCGGCCCAGCCATTCGCGGGCGTGCCAGGTGGTCGCCGCGAGGGCCTCGACGGGTGGGATGCCGGCCTTGACCAGTTCCGCCACCTCCGCCGCCACCAGGCCGTGCGCCAGGGAACCGCCCGCGTCCGTGCCGACGTAGACCGGGATGCCCGCGTCGTAGGCGTTGCGCACGGTGTCGTAGCGGCGGGCGTGGAGGCGGCGCATGTGGGCGGACCAGGTCGGGAACTTGGTCTCGCCGCCGGCCGCCATGGACGGGAAGGTGGCGATGTTGACCAGGGTCGGGACGATCGCGACGCCTCGGGAGGCGAAGAGGGGGATCAGGTCGTCCGTCAGGCCCGTCGCGTGCTCGATGCAGTCGATGCCCGCCTCGACGAGGTCGCGGAGGGACGACTCGGCGAAGCAGTGGGCCGTCACGCGGGCGCCCAGGAGGTGCGCCTCCGTGATCGCCGCCTCGACCGCCTCCCGCGGCCAGCACGGCGACAGGTCGCCCAGCCCCCGGTCGATCCAGTCCCCCACCAGCTTCACCCAGCCGTCCCCGCGCCGGGCCTCCTGGGCCACGTACGCGACCAGTTCGTCCGGCTCGATCTCGTGGGCGAAGTTGCGGATGTAGCGGCGCGTGCGGGCGATGTGGCGGCCGGCCCGGATGATGTTCGGCAGGTCGTCGCGGTCGTCGATCCAGCGTGTGTCGGAGGGGGAGCCCGCGTCGCGGATCAGGAGGGTGCCCGCGTCGCGGTCGGTGAGGGCCTGTTTCTCCGCCTCGTCGGCGTCGACCGGGCCCCCGGGGCCCAGGCCGACGTGGCAGTGCGCGTCGACGAGGCCGGGCAGCGCCCAGCCCTCCACCGTGCGGACGTCGCGGACGGTGGAGGGACGGTCGTAGGAGATCCGCCCGTCCACCACCCACAGCTCGTCGCGGACGTCCTCGGGCCCGACCAGCACCCGGCCCTTCACATGCAGCACCGGCTCATCGCTCATGGACCGCAGACTAGTCACCCGACTGGTCGGCCTTGCCCACCTGGTCCGACGTCTCCTCCTCCACGTCCGCCATCGCCGGGTCGAGCAGGCGGGAGAGGAAGTGGCGGGTGCGCTCGTGCCGGGGGCTGCCGATGACCTGGGCCGGGGTGCCGTCCTCGACGATCACGCCGTCGTCCATGAAGACGACGCGGTCGGCGACCTCCCGGGCGAACGTCATCTCGTGGGTCACCACCATCATCGTCATGCCCTCGTTCGCGAGCATGCGCATGACCGCGAGGACGTCGCCGACGAGTTCCGGGTCGAGCGCCGACGTCGGCTCGTCGAAGAGCATCACCTCGGGGCCCATCGACAGGGAGCGCGCGATGGCCACGCGCTGCTGCTGGCCGCCGGAGAGCGAGGCCGGGTAGGCGGTCGCCTTCTCGGACAGACCCACGCGTTCCAGGTTCTCGGCGGCCACCCGGGCCGCCCGTGCCTTGTCCCGCTTGAGGACCCGGCGCTGCGGCAGCGTGAGGTTCTCGGTCACCGTGAGGTGCGGGAAGAGGTTGAACTGCTGGAAGACCATGCCGATGCGGCGGCGTACGGCGTCGATGTCGACGTCGGGGTCCGTCAACTCCGTACCGCCGACGAAGACCTGGCCCTTCGTCGGCTCCTCCAGGAGGTTCACACAGCGCAGCAGGGTCGACTTCCCGGAGCCCGACGGGCCGATGACGCACACCACCTCGCCGCGCCCGATCTCCAGATCGATGCCCTTCAGCACCTCGTTGGCGCCGAACGACTTGTGCAGGCCTCGGACCTCGATCTCCGCCCTGGTACTCATTTCACGGCCTCCTGGGCCTTCGCCTCCATACGGCGCACGACGAAGCCGAGCGGGATGGTCACCAGCAGGTAGCACAGGCCGGCGACCAGGATCGGCGTGGAGTTGGCGGTGGTGCTGGCCAGGTCACGGCCGTACTTGGACAGTTCGCGCTCCTCCAGCGTGACACCGAGGAAGAGGACGAGCGAGGAGTCCTTGAACAGCAGGACCAGTTCGTTGGTGAGCGGCGGCAGGATGATCCGGAACGCCTGCGGGATGATGATCGAGACCATCGCGCGGGCGGGCGAGAAGCCCAGCGAACGGGCCGCCTCCAGCTGCCCCTTGGGGACCGCCTGGATGCCCGCGCGGATCGTCTCCGCCATGTACGCGGCGGCCACCAGACCGAGCGCGAGCGCCACCTTGCCGTACGTGCCGCCGGGGATCTCCGTGCCGGGGAAGGCCAGCGGCACGGCGACGCCGATGAAGATGAAGATCAGCAGGGCGGGCAGGCCCCGGAAGATCTCGATGTACACGCCGGCGAACCAGCGGTACGGGCCCACCGACGACAGCCGCATCAGCGCGATGACCATGCCGAGGACGAGACCGAACACGAAGCCGGACAGCGTGTAGAGGACGGTGTTCTTCAGCGCCAGCGTGATGACGTCGGGGAACATCTGCTCGGCGATGTCCCACTGGGCGAACTGGTTCTTCAGCCGGGCCCAGTCCGCCGACACCGCGAAGGCGACGACGGCGGCGACGAACAGCACGTACTGCGCGCCCCGCGAGAGGGCGCGCCTGCGGCTCCGGCTGAGGCCCTTCCGCTTCGGCTGGAGCGGTGTGTCGGGGTCGGTCACGCTCATGAGGCGGACGGGGAGGCGGAGGCGGCGCTCTCGTCGTACGGGCCGATCCACTGCTCGTACAGCTTCTTGTACGTGCCGTCGGACTTGGCGTCCGCGAGGGCCTTGTTGACGGCGTCGAGGAGCTTGGTGTTGCCCTTCTTGACCGTGAAGCCGTACTCCTCGCCGGTGTTGATCTGCTCGGCGACCGTGTAGGCGTCGGCGAGCTCCGCGCTCTTCAGCCAGCCCTGGACCACGGGGTAGTCGATCACGACGGCGTCGACCTGGCCGGTGCGCAGGCCGTTGAGGACGGCGTCGGAGGACTCGAAGGAGACCGGGTCGAGGCCCTGGCTCTTGGCGTAGTCCTCACCGGTGGTCTGTGCCTGGGTGCCGACCTTGTGGTCCCCGTCGCCCTTGAGGTCGGCGAAGGAGCCGATGTCGGCCTTCTTGGCGGCGAGGACGGCCTGGGTGGCCTCGAAGTACGGGTCGGAGAAGTCGACGTTCTTCTTGCGCTCCTCGGTGATCGTCATGCCGGCCGCGGCGAGGTCGCACTCACCGGAGTTCAGGAAGGCGCCCGTCTTGAAGTTCTCGAAGGGGGTGTCGAGGATCTCCTGCTTCACCCCCAGGTCGTCGGCGACGAGGTCGATCAGGGACACGTCGAAGCCCTGGACCTTGCCGTCGATCTCCGACTGGAACGGCGGGTACGGGAGGTGGGTGCAGGTCGTCAGCTGACCGGCCTTCACCAGCTCGACCCCGCCGGCCGCGGTCTTGGTGCCGCCGCTGCCGCCGTCGTCCGAGGAACAGCCGGCCACGAGCAGCAGTCCGGCCGCGGCGGTGGTGGCGGCGAGGATGCGGGTCCGGCGTCCGGGGACCGAGTTCACGGGGAGACCTCCTGTGGGGGAACTGAGACAACCGATGATAAGGAAATGTTTGGCTTGCTCAAACTATTCCGATGGCTACCGGGCCGTCTGACCTCCGATGTCGCCGGCGAGGGGCGCGCGGGTGCCGTCGGTACCCTCGACACCATCTACCCCGTCTGTGAAGAGAGCACCCCGTGACACACCCGTTTCTGGATCTGGCCCCGCTGAGCGCGTCGCACTTCGCCTCGATCGAGAACCGGGTGGCCCGGCTGCTCTCCACCGAGCAGGACGTCGTGATCACCCAGGGCGAGGCGCTGCTGCCGCTGGAGGGCGCGATCCGCGGGGCCGCCGGGCCCGGCACGACCGCGCTGAACGTGATCACCGGGCCGTACGGGCAGACCTTCGGGGACTGGCTGCGGGACTGCGGGGCGACGGTCGTCGACCTGGCGGTGCCGTTCCACTCGGCGGTGACGGCCGAGCGGATCCGCGACGCCTTCGCCGAGCACCCGGCGATCGACTTCGTGTCGCTGGTGCACGCGGAGGCGGCCACCGGCAACACCAACCCCGTGGCGGAGATCGGTGAGGTCGTCCGCGCGCACGGCGCCCTGTTCTACCTGGACGCGGTGGCCTCCGTCGGAGCCGAGCCGGTCCTGCCGGACGCGTGGGGTGTCGACCTGTGCGTCATCGGGGCGCAGAAGGCGATGGGCGGGCCGGCCGGGGTGTCGGCGATCTCCGTGAGCGAGCGGGCGTGGGCGCGGATGGCGGCCAACCCGCGGGCGCCGCGCCGCTCGTACCTCTCCCTCCTGGACTGGAAGGAGAGGTGGATCGACGGCGGCCGCCGGGCCCTCCTGCACGCGCCCGCCCAGTTGGAGATGCTCGCCCTGGAGGCCTGCCTGGAGCGCGTCGAGGCGGAGGGGCTCGACACGGTGATGGCGCGGCACGCGTCCGCCGCCGCGGCGACCAGGGCGGGGGCGCTCGCGCTGGGCGGGGGCCTGGAGCCGTACGTGCGTGAGGCGGCCGACGCGGCGCCGGTGGCCACGACCCTCCGGGCACCCGCCGGGGTCGACGCGGCGGAGCTGGTGGCCAAGACGCTCGCCAAGGATCCGGCGCTCCCGCTGGCCGCCGGCGGCGGGGCGCTCGCCTCGGAGATGATCCGCGTGAACCACTACGGCCCCGACGCGACCCCGGACGTCGTGCGCTCCGCCCTCGCGGGGCTGGGCGCGGCGCTGGCGGAGTTCGGCGCCGCGGTCGACCCGGAGGGGGCCGGGCGAGCGGCGGCGGAGGCCTGGGCGTAGAAAGCCCGCTCCATCGGCGGGGGAAATGCGATCGGCTTTTCCGGCAGGAATACAATGGAATTCCCAGAACAGGATCCCGTATCCTTCTGCCCGCTCTCCCCTCGCTTAAACGCAAAGGTTTCGCGAACACTGGCGGGGCCGATTCGAGCAGAAGTCGTGAGGGTTACGTACGTGTGACCGACTCCACAACGTGCCCTTTTTGTGCGGTAATTTACGGGCGAAACCGGCCATACCGACCAGGTAACCGCAGGTTCCTCACGCCCGCGTGATAACACGTGAACGGCCCATGCGTAACCCCGTGCGGCGATGCAATTCGAATTTCCCATGGGTAAATTCAAGCCTCATGACTGCCGCACAAGCAGAACCACTGACAGAAATCGCGGAAGGGATTCGGATCGACCGCCCGGACGTGTCGGACGGCGCGTCGCTGTGGCGCATCGCCGGCGACTCCGGAGCCCTGGACCTGAACTCCTCGTACAGCTATCTGCTGTGGTGCCGGGACTTCGCGGACACCTCGGCGGTGGCGCGGGACGAGTCCGGGGAGCCGGTCGGGTTCGTGACCGGATATGTGCGGCCGGAGCGACCGGACACCCTGCTGGTGTGGCAGGTGGCCGTCGACGAGGCGCACCGGGGGCTCGGACTCGCGGGCGCGCTGCTGGACGGGCTCACCGCCCGGGTCGCGCGACGGCACCCCCTGACCACCGTCGAGACGACGATCACGCCCGGCAACACCGCGTCCGAGCGCCTGTTCGCCGCGTACGCCGAACGGCACGGCGCGAGCGTCGAGCGCACGGTCCTGTTCGAGGCGGGGGACTTCCCGGACGGCCCGCACCAGCCCGAGGTGCTCCACCGCATCGGCCCGCTGTCCCCCTGAGGCCGCCGCCCGTCCGGTCTCCCGCCCGCCCGGGTTCTCTCGCCCGCCCGGGTCCTCCGCCCGCCGGAGGACCCGGGCCCTTCTCCCCTCCCCCTCCCTCCCCTCACCCCCCACGCACCGAGGAGCGATTCGACGTGACCATCACCCAGCCCGACCTGAGCGTCTTCGAGACCCTGGAGTCCGAGGTGCGCAGCTACTGCCGCGGCTGGCCCACCGTCTTCGACCGCGCGCAGGGCAGCCGGATGTTCGACGAGGACGGCCACACGTACCTGGACTTCTTCGCCGGCGCCGGTTCGCTCAACTACGGCCACAACAACCCCGTGCTCAAACGCGCCCTCATCGACTATCTCGAACGGGACGGCGTCACCCACGGGCTCGACATGTCGACGACCGCCAAGCGAGCGTTCCTGGAGTCCTTCCAGAACCTGGTGCTGCGGCCGCGCGACCTGCCGTACAAGGTCATGTTCCCGGGGCCGACCGGCACCAACGCGGTGGAGTCGGCGCTGAAGCTGGCGCGGAAGGTGAAGGGCCGGGAGTCGGTCGTCTCCTTCACCAACGCCTTCCACGGCATGTCGCTCGGCTCGCTCGCCGTCACCGGCAACGCCTTCAAGCGGGCCGGGGCGGGGATCCCGCTGGTGCACGGCACCCCGATGCCGTTCGACAACTACTTCGACGGCACGGTCGAGGACTTCCTGTGGTTCGAGCGGCTCCTGGAGGACCAGGGCTCGGGGCTGAACAAGCCCGCCGCGGTGATCGTGGAGACCGTGCAGGGCGAGGGCGGCATCAACGTCGCCCGCCCGGAGTGGCTGCGCGCGCTCGCCGATCTGTGCGAACGGCAGGACATGCTGCTCATCGTCGACGACATCCAGATGGGCTGCGGTCGTACGGGCGCCTTCTTCTCGTTCGAGGAGGCCGGCATCACGCCCGACATCGTGACCGTCTCGAAGTCCATCAGCGGCTACGGGCTGCCCATGTCGCTCTGCCTGTTCAAGCCGGAGCTGGACATCTGGGAGCCGGGCGAGCACAACGGCACCTTCCGCGGCAACAACCCGGCGTTCGTGACGGCGACCGCCACGCTGGAGGCGTACTGGGCCGACGGCTCCGTCATGGAGAAGCAGACCCGCAAGCGGGGTGAGCAGGTCGAGCAGGCGTTCATCTCCATCACGGAGGAGAACCTCGCCGACGTGAAGGAGTACCGGGGCCGCGGCCTGGTGTGGGGCATGGAGTTCCACGACAAGCAGCGCGCGGGACGGGTGGCCAAGCGGGCCTTCGAACTCGGGCTGCTGATCGAGACGTCCGGCCCGGAGAGCGAGGTCGTCAAGCTGCTGCCCGCCCTCACCATCACCCCCGAAGAGCTGGACGAGGGCCTGCGCGTCCTCGCCCGCGCCGTACGGGAGACCGTCTGACGCCGCACGGGAGACCGTCCGGCGCCGTACGGCGAACCATCTAACTAGGAGGCATCGCACCACCGTGATCGTCCGTTCGTTCAAGGACATCGAAGGAACCGACCGCCATGTGAAGTCGGCGTCCGGCACCTGGGAGAGCAAGCGCATCGTGCTCGCCCGGGAGCGGGTCGGCTTCTCCCTGCACGAGACGACTCTGTACGCGGGTACGGAGACGTCGATGTGGTACGCCAACCACGTCGAGGCCGTCGTGTGCGTCGAGGGCGAGGCCGAGCTCACCGACCAGGAGACCGGGCGGAGTTACACGATCACGCCCGGAACCATGTACCTCCTCGACGGGCACGAGCGGCACACGCTGCGGGTGAAGGAGGACTTCCGCTGCATCTGTGTCTTCAACCCGCCCGTGACCGGCCGGGAGGACCACGACGAGAACGGCGTCTACCCGCTGCTCACCGAGCCCGAGGAGGTGTGACATCACCATGACCACGACCACCACGATGAACACTGCCACCACCGTCCCCGACCTCTACCCCAGCCGTGGGGCCACCGAGGTGTCGGTCCCGCGTCAGGACCCGGTCGTCTGGGGCTCCCCCGGCACGCCCGGCCCCGTCTCCCTCGCCGAACTCCAGGCGTACGAGCGCGACGGCTTCCTCCCCGTCGAGCAGCTGATCGCGCCGGACGAGGTCGCCGTGTACCGGCAGGAGCTGGAGCGGCTCGTCGCCGACCCGGCGATCCGCGCCGACGAGCGCTCGATCGTCGAGCCGAAGTCGCAGGAGATCAGGTCGGTCTTCGAGGTGCACCGGATCAGCGAGCTGTTCGCGCGGTTGGTGCGGGACGAGCGGGTCGTCGGGCGGGCCCGGCAGATCCTCGGCTCGGACGTCTACGTCCACCAGTCGCGGATCAACGTGAAGCCGGGCTTCGGCGCGTCCGGCTTCTACTGGCACTCCGACTTCGAGACCTGGCACGCCGAGGACGGGCTGCCGAACATGCGGACGGTGTCCGTCTCGATCGCCCTGACCGAGAACTACGACACCAACGGCGGTCTGATGATCATGCCGGGGTCGCACCGGACGTTCCTCGGCTGTGCGGGAGCCACCCCGAAGGACAATTACAAGAAGTCGCTGCAGATGCAGGACGCCGGCACCCCGTCCGACGAGGCGCTGACGGCCATGGCGTCGGAGTACGGCATCAAGCTGTTCACCGGCAAGGCCGGTTCGGCGACCTGGTTCGACTGCAACTGCATGCACGGTTCGGGCGACAACATCACACCGTTCCCGCGCAGCAACGTCTTCATCGTCTTCAACAGCGTGGAGAACACGGCCGTGGAGCCGTTCGCGGCGCCGGTACGGCGGCCGGAGTACATCGGCGCCCGGGACTTCACCCCGGTGCGGTGAGCCCACCGCCCCCCTGACGGGGCCGGGCGGTCGCCACCCCTGAGCGACCGCCCGGCCCCTTTCGCGCGTCTACAGCCAGGCCAGCGAGGCCGCCCGTTCCAGTACGTTCCGTGCCGCGCTCTCGTCGCCCGTGACGCCCCTCGGTACCTCCTCCGGAGCGTAACGGCCGCCGACCAAGAGGCAGAAGTCGACGGGATCCAGGCTGAGTTCCGCGTGCACGGGGTCGGTGTCGTCGCCGAGGATCCAGCTGGTGCCGGTGGGCCCGGTGACCTCGAAGAGGACGGGGGGCGCGCCGTGGAGGGCCGGGCCGAGGATGCGGACGGCCAACCGGACCAGGGACCACAGGTGTTCGTCGGGGGGCGGCGGCACGGGGAGACCGAGGGCCCGGCCGATGTCGTCCGTGTGGATCCAGGCCTCGAAGGCGCGGATCACGAAGTGGTCGGCGACCGGCAGCCGCAGGCCCATCACCGTGACGGGCCGGGCGGCGAGTTCGGGGTCGGCGGCCTCGGGGGTGGCGAGCAACGCGGCGGCCTGCGCGGCCCAGGTGGCGACCGTCTGCGCGGGCGTGCGCCCGTGCTCGTGGGCGATGACGTCGGCGGTGTGCCGGGCCCAGGCGTCCTCGGCGGGCGTCCCCTCCGGGATGTGCGAGACGGGCAGCCGCGTGTCGACGCCCAGGCGTACGGCGAGGTGTTCGTCGGCGGCGACGAGGTGGGCGACGGTGGCGTGCGCGTCCCAGTCGTGCACGACCGGGGTGCCCCAGCGGCCCTCCACCTCCGGTACCAGCGCCTGGAGTCCGGCCACGGCCGCGGCGTAGGGCGCCGCGTGGTGGGCGATCTCGGCGGCACGGGGTCGGCGGGAGCGGAGGGCGAGCGAGAGGACGCCGTCGGCGGCCGCGTTCACCGCGCCGTCGGGGCGCCCGTGCACCGCGCCGTCCGGCGGGGCGGTCGTCCCCGGCTCCGGCCGCGGCGTCGCGGACGGCTCCGGTGTGCCGTCCAGCAGTCGTACCGTGTCGCGGAGCCGTTCCGCCTCCGCCCCGCACGACGTGCAGTCGGCCAGGTGCTGGACGACTCCGAGCCGGTCGCCGGGCGGGAGGGCGCCGACGGCCCAGGCGGCCAGCGACTCCCGTACGCCGTCGTGGTCGTTGGTCATCGCGCGCCGCCCTTTCGCCCTGCCACGTCCACGATACGCAGGTGCCGCGCGCTCCGGACGGTCCCGTGCGCCCCCATCACGCGCCCCTTGCCGCTGCCGGGTCCGGTGGGTCCGCGAGGGACTCCGCCAGTGTGCGCAGCGCCGATCGGAGGCGGCTCTTCGCGGTGCCCTCGGGTATGCCCAGTTCGACGGCGGCCTGGCGGTAGGTGCGGCCCGCGAAGTAGGCGAGGTGGACCACCTCCCGCTGGGGGCGGGGGAGTGCGGCGAGGGCGCTGTGCAGCAGGAGGGAGCGCTCGCGGTCGACGAGCGCCTCGGCCGGCTCGGGGGCAGGGTCGGGGATGGCGTGCAGCGCCGAGTCGTCCGCGCGGACGTCCTTGCGGTGCCGGGCCTCGCCGCGCACCCAGTCCACGGCCCGCCGGTGGGCGACCATGGACAGCCAGGTGCGCAGTGAGCCCCGGCGCGCGTCGAAGCCGTACGGCCTGCTCCACAGCTGCGCGAAGACCTCCTGCGCCACGTCCTCGGCGGCCGCCGGGCTGCGGGTGACCCGGACGGCCACCCGCCGGACGAGTCCCCCGTACGCCGCGTACGCCTCACGCAGCGCGGACTCGTCCCCGTACACCAGCCGCCGATGCAACTCCACATCGATGGACGGCTGTTCGAGCGTCGGCTCCACCGGCACCACCACCTCGTGATGCCTTCCTAGCGTCCTGGCGCGGTCCGCGCCAGTGGGTCGGGGAAGTCAGCCGGACAGGACGTCCAGCAGCCGGTCGACGTCCGTTCGCGTGTTGTACAGGTGGAAGGCGGCACGCAGATTCCCGGCACGGTCGGAGAGCTCCACCCCCGCCCGGCTCAATTCCGCCTGCCGCCGCCCCAGTCCGGGCACCGACACGATCGCCGAGCCGGGCGCGGGCACCGGCTCGTGGCCGAGGCGGGCGAGGCCGGCGCGGAAGCGGTCGGCCAGCGCGAGGTCGTGCTCCCGTACGTTCGCCACGCCCAGCTCCTCGATCAGCCCGAGGGAGTGGCGGGCGCCGGCGTACGAGAACAGACTGGGGCTCTCGTCGAACCGGCGGGCGGAGTGGGCGAGTTCCTCGACCGGGCCGTAGCAGCTGTCCCACGGCTCCTCCCCCGCGACCCAGCCGGCGAAGACGGGCGTGAGACCGCCGAGGTCCTCCGGGACGACGAGGAAGGTCACTCCGCGCGGGCAGACGAGCCACTTGAAGGCGACGGCGACGACGTAGTCGTAGGCGTCCGCCCGGATCGGCGACCAGCCGGCGGACTGCGACGCGTCGACGTAGGTGCGCGCCCCGTGCGTCCGCGCGGCCTCGCGGACCGCGTCCAGGTCGGCGAGGCGGCCGTCGGCGGACTGGACGGCGCTCACCGCGACGAGTGCCGTGCCGGGACGCACCGACTCGGCGACGCGCTCCAGTGGCACCTGACGCACCTTGAGGTCGCCGCGCACATGGAAGGGGTTCACGAGGGACGCGAACTCGCCCTCGGCGGTCAGCACCTCGGCGCCCGCCGGCAGCGCGGCGGCGATCAGCCCGCTGTAGACGGCCACGGAGGCACCGGCCGCCACGCGGCGGTCGGACACCCCGACGATCCGCCCGAACGCGGCGCGCGCGGCCTCCACGTCGGCGAACATGTCCTGCGGCCGGCCGTCCGCCACGGACTGCACACCGGCTTTCATCGCGTCGACCGCGCGGGCGGGCAGCAGCCCGGTGCTGGCGGTGTTCAGGTAGGTGTTCTTCGGGGCGAACTCGGCGCGAACGAGGCTCTCGAAGGTCTCCATGCGACCACTGTGGGGCCGGGCCGACCCCACGTCCATTGAGACGTTGTGCGCCATGCCCCCAAGCAACGCTTATGCATGGGGGCTGACCTGCGCCTCGGCGTCCGGTCCCCCTACTGAGGCACGGCACACCCGTCCGGCCCGCAGGCCTCCGCGTCCTGCCCCGCCACGACCTGCAACGGCGCGGGCCGCTCCCCCCATGCCTGCGCGAGCGCCTTCTCGAAGACCTCCGCGGGCTGGGCCCCGGAGACCCCGTACTTCCGGTCCAGCACGAAGAACGGCACCCCGTTCGCCCCCAGCTCCGCCGCCTCGCGCTCGTCCGCGCGGACGGCGTCCGCGTACGCGTCGGGGTCGGCCAGCACCTTGCGCGCGGCCTGCTCGTCGAGCCCCGCCTCGACGGCCAGCTCGACCAGATACTCGTCCGCGTCGACGTACACGGACCGCTCCTCCGCGAAGTTCGCCCGGTAGAAGGCCTGGAGCAGCTCGCTCTGCCGTCCCTGGTCCTTGGCGAAGTGGATCAGTCGGTGCATGTCGAAGGTGCTGCCGTGGTCGCGGCCCTCGGCCCGGTAGGCGAGCCCCTCGGCCGCCGCCTGCTCCCGGAGGTTGTGCTCACCGGCCTGGGCCTGCGCCATGCTCATCCCGTACTTCTTGGTCAGCATGGTGAGCACGGGCTGCACGTCGTCCTTGGCACGTCCCGGGTCGAGCTCGAAGGAGCGGTGCACCACCTCGACACCGTCGCGGTGCGGGAAGGCCGCGAGCGCCTTCTCGAAGCGGGCCTTGCCCACGTAGCACCAGGGGCAGGCGATGTCGCTCCAGATCTCGACGCGCATGGTGTCAGCTCTCTCCAGGTCGTACGGGTACGGAGGCGCCCTCCGCCTCCTCGGTCGATGAACGTTCAAGCAGCGCGGCTCATTCCCCGGTCAGCTGCCGTTGCGCAGGTCCTTCGGCCAGTTCGGGCGGAACTCGATCTCGTCATAGGTGACCACGCAGCCCTCGCCCATCGGGGACTGCGTCATGAAGCCGACCAGGGCGGCGCCGCTCTCCCGCTCGCCGGCCAGGGTGAAGAGGCGGACGAAGGTCCACCGCTTGCCGTCGCGGGAGGCGTGGAAGGCGAAGGCGCGGCCGGTGCGGCTCACCCTGAGCCAGACCGAACTGCCCTCGACGGTGAAGGAGTTGGCGTCGTCCGAATGCCCACGGGTGACCACCGTGCACACGGTCGGCACGTCGGGTGAGTTCTCCAGGCAGAGCTTGGCCCAGGCCCGCTCCCCCACGTGCACGTACAGCACGCCCGCGTCGAACCCGGCGGCGAAGCCGACGGTGACGCGGGCGATCAGCTGGAAGTCCCCCTCCGGCGCCCCCAACAGCCGGGGCGCGTCCGATTTCGGGTCGAGCCCCTCGTCCGTGGGCGGCACGAAACGGTCCTGCCGGGCACCGGCCCACCCGGTGAGCACGCCGTCCTCGTAGGACCAGTGCCCATCGGGGCCATATGTGCGAAGAGGGAAAGGGAGTTCGGGAATTTCGACGTCCATCGGGGGATTCTCGCAGCTCCCGGCCCCCGCCCGCGCCCCCTTCGGAGGCGCGGGCCCGGGGTGATGTGCGGCTGCGCCGCTACCGCTCCAGAACGCCGTTGAACCGCCGCGGCAGCCCCAGCGGGTTCTCGTCCCGAAGCTCCGGCGGCAGCAGAGCCTCGGGCGCGCCCTGGTACGCCACCGGCCGCAGCCACCGCTCGATCGCCGTACCGCCCACCGAGGTGGACGTGGAGGTCGTCGCCGGGTACGGCCCACCGTGGTGCTGGGCCGCCGCCACGGCCACACCCGTCGGCCAGCCGTTGACGAGGACACGCCCGGCCAGCGGCGTCAGCTCGGCCAGCAGCTCCGGTCCGCGCCCTCCCTCGGCCGCCTCCTCGCCCGACACGTGCACCGTCGCGGTGAGGTTGCCCGGCAGCCGGGACAGCACCGTCTTGGCCTCGTCCTCGTCCTCGTAGCGGGCCACGACCGTGAGCGGCCCGAAGCACTCCTCCAGGAGCAGATCGTGCTCGCCCTCGACCGCCAGCTTGCCCGCGGGGACGGTCAGGAACCCGGGGCTGACCGTGTGGTCGCCGCCCGCGCCCGCGGTCACCGGCGACTCCACGTCCGGCAGTTCGGCACGCTCGGCGACCCCGGCGAGGAAGTTGTCACGCATCCGGTGGTCCAGCAGGACCCCGGAGCCGACGTCGCTGACCGCGTCGGTGAGCGACTTCAGCAGCCGGTCACCGGCGTCGCCGGCGGGCGCCAGCACCAGGCCCGGCTTCACGCAGAACTGGCCGACACCGAGCGTCATCGACCCGGCGAGCCCGGCGCCGATCGTCTCGGCGCGCTCGGCGGCGGCGGCCTCGGTGATGAGGACGGGGTTGAGGGAGCCCAGCTCGCCGTGGAACGGGATCGGCACGGGGCGCGCGGCCGCCGCGTCGAAGAGGGCACGGCCGCCGCGTACCGAACCGGTGAAGCCGGCGGCGCTGACGAGCGGGTGCTTGACCAGCTCGACGCCCGCCTCGAAGCCGTGCACGAGGCCGAGGACGCCCTCGGGGATGCCGTGCTCGGCGGCGGCCCGGCGCAGCACGATCGCGACCAGCTCGGACAGGGCCGGGTGGTCGGGGTGGGCCTTGACGACGACCGGGCAGCCGGCGGCCAGCGCGCTCGCGGTGTCACCGCCGGGGACGGAGAAGGCGAAGGGGAAGTTGGAGGCCGAGTAGACGGCCACGACGCCGAGCGGGACCTTGTAGCGACGCAGGTCCGGGATGGGCGGGGTGGCGGTGTCGTCGGGGTGATTGATCACCACGTCGAGGAAGGCGCCCTCGTCGACGATGTCGGCGAAGGCCCGCAGCTGGTAGCAGGTGCGGGCGAGTTCGCCGGTGAGCCGGACCGGGCCGAGCGCCGTCTCGGCGTCGGCGACCTCGACGAGCTGGTCCTTGGCCGCCTGTAGCTGATCGGCGGCGGTGCGCAGGAAGGCCGCGCGGACCGTGCGGTCGGCCAGGGAGGCGCGGGCGGCGTGCGCCGCCCGGACGGCGGCGTCCACCTCCTGGGCTGTGGCCTCCACCGCAACCTGCTCGCGCTGCTTCCCGGTACGGGGGTCGACACTCCAGACTGGTGCTGCTGCCACCGCGGGTTCCTCCACGTATTTCTGGATCGATTCCCAGGGGTATATCTGGGTCATTCACCAGCGTCGTTCGATATGCTGAACGCCGTCTCTGATGATGAATATTCTGTCGGAGACTATATCTTCAGCTTCTCGCCGAACGAAGGGGTCAAGGGCGATGACGGCAGTGGAGACGGGCGGCGGAGCACAGGTCAAATCGGCGGTAAGGACCGTTGAGCTGCTCGAATACTTCGCCGGACGCCCCGGTATGCATTCCCTGGCGGCGGTCCAGGAAGCCGTCGGATATCCCAAGTCGAGTCTGTACATGTTGCTGCGCACCCTTGTGGAGCTGGGCTGGGTGGAGACCGACGCGACGGGCACGCGGTACGGCATCGGCGTCCGGGCGCTGCTCGTGGGCACGTCGTACATCGACGGCGACGAGGTGGTGGCGCTGGCCCGGCCGACGCTGGACCGGCTGTCGGACGACACCACCGAGACGATCCACCTGGCCCGGCTCGACGGCACCAACGTCGTCTATCTCGCCACCCGCCAGTCGCAGCACTATCTGCGCCCCTTCACCCGGGTCGGCCGCCGGCTGCCCGCCCACTCCACCTCGCTCGGCAAGGCGCTGCTGGCCACCCACACCGACGAGCAGGTCCGCAAGATGCTCCCGGAGACCCTGCCGGCGCTGACCGAGCACACGATCACCGACCGGGAACGGCTCATCGAGGAGCTGCGCCAGATCCGCGAGCAGGGGTTCTCGGTGGACCGCGAGGAGAACACGCTCGGGCTGCGCTGCTTCGGGGTGGCGATCCCCTACCGCACCCCGGCCCGCGACGCGATCAGCTGCTCCGTCCCGGTGGCCCGGCTGACCCCGGCGCACGAGCAGCTGGTCAAGGACGCCCTCTTCGACGCCCGCGACCGGCTGACGCTGGCGACCCGCAGACTCTGATCCGGGCTTGTGGCAACCCCGGCTTCATGAGGACCCCATGAGAAAGCCGGGCCGATGGAACGATCGATCGCATCCCGCTCGTCCTTCCGGGTGCGATGAACAAGACGATCAGGCGCTCCGCCGTCCTCACCCTGCTGCTCGTGCTCGCCCTGCTGGTCAGGGCGACATGGGTGCAGTTCTACGACGGCACGGCACTCGCGGACGACCAGAACAACCGGCGCAACGCGATCAAGACGTACGCGGACCCGCTGGGGAACATCATCGTGGCCGGCGAGTCGATCACCGGCTCCGCCCGCACCAAGGGCAGCGACCTCGCGTACAAGCGCACGTACACGGACGGCGAGCTGTACGCGGCGGTCACCGGATACGCCTCGCAGGCCTACGCGCCCACGCAACTGGAGGGCGTCTACCAGGACCTGCTCGACGGCACTGATCTCCGGCTGCGGACCGTGATGGACACGGTGACCGGTCAGCGCGCCGACCCGGGCAATGTGATCACCACGATCGACCCGGCCGTGCAGAAGGCCGCGTTCGAGGCGCTCGGCGACAAGAAGGGCGCGGCCGTCGCGATCGACCCGGCCACGGGGAAGATCCTCGCGGTGGTGTCGACGCCGTCGTACGACCCCTCCTCCCTCACCGACGCGGGCACCGCCGGTACGGCCTGGAAGAAGCTCAACGCGGACGAGGACAAGCCGCTGACCAACCGGGCGCTGCGCCAGCCGCTGCCGCCGGGGTCGACGTTCAAGCTGGTCGTGGCGGCGGCCGCGCTGGAGGACGGGCTGTACGGGTCGGTGGACGAGAAGACGGTCAGCCCCGACCCGTACACGCTGCCGGAGACCGAGACGGAGCTGTCCAACGAGAACCCGAGCGCGCCCTGCGAGAACGCCACGATCCGTACGGCGCTGCAGTACTCGTGCAACAACGTCTTCGCGAAGATGGCCGTCGACCTCGGGCAGGACAAGGTGCGGGCGACGGCCGAGAAGTTCGGCTTCGACGACGAGACGCAGGACGTGCCGGTGCGGGCGTACGAGAGTGTCTATCCGTCGGACATGAACAAGTCCTCCACGGCCCTGACGGGTATCGGCCAGTACGACGTCACCGCGACGCCGCTGCAGATGGCGATGGTGTCGGCGGCGATCGCGAACGGCGGCAAGCTGGTCTCGCCGCACATGGTGTCGCAGATCACCGACGGCGGCGGTGACGTCCTGGAGGACTACGACTCCGAGGCGGGCACGAAGGAGATCATGAGCTCCGACACGGCCGAGCAGTTGCAGTCGGCGATGCGGACGGTCGTCGAGGACGGAACGGGCACCAACGCGCGGATCGGCGGGGCGACGGTGGGCGGCAAGACCGGTACGGCCCAGCACGGCGAGAACAACAGCAAGACGCCGTACGCCTGGTTCACCTCGTACGCGAAGGCCGACGGCAAGGAGGTCGCCGTCGCGGTCGTCGTCGAGCAGTCGAACGCGGCGCGGTCGGAGGTCAGCGGCAACGGGCTGGCGGCGCCGGTGGCGAAGGCGGTCATGGAGGCCGCGCTGAAGAACTGACGGCCGGAGGACCGAAGAGCCGAAAGGCCGAAGGACCACCTGAATGAGAAGGGCCGCCCTCACTCCCCCCGGAGGGCGGCCCTTCGTCCTCGTCCGCGGGCCGTTACCGCACGCCGAACAGCTGCTGGATCGGGTTGATCGCGAAGTACACCAGGAACAGCGCCGAGGTCGCCCACAGCAGCCAGTGGATCTCCTTCGCCTTGCCCAGGACCGTCTTGATGAGGACGAAGGCGAGGAAGCCGGCGCCGATGCCGTTGGTGATGGAGTAGGTGAACGGCATCACCGCGATGGTGAGGAACGCCGGGATCGCGATCTCGTACCTGTCCCAGTCGATGTTCTTGACCTGGGTCATCATCAGGAAGCCGACGGCGACGAGCGCGGGCGCGGCGGCCTGCATGGGGACGATGGTCAGCAGCGGGGTGAGGAAGAGCGCCACCGCGAAGAGGCCGCCGGTGATCAGGTTGGAGAACCCGGTGCGGGAGCCCTCGCCGACGCCGGCCGCGGACTCGATGTAGGAGGTCGCGGAGGACGAGGAGGCCGCGCCGCCCGCGACGGCGGCGGCGCCGTCGATGAGGAGGACCCGCCCGAGGTTCGGGACCTTGCCCTCCTCGTCGAGCAGGCCCGCCTCGGCGGTGATGCCGACGACCGTGCCCATGGTGTCGAAGAAGTCCGAGAGCAGCAGGGTGAAGATCAGCAGGACGACCGTGATGACGGTGGTCTCGCCGAACGACCCGAAGAGGCTGAAGTCGCCGATCAGTCCGAACTCGGGGGCGGCGACGATGTCGTCGGGGACCTTCGGGGTGGTCAGGCCCCAGCTCTTGATGTCGGCCACCGAGTTGATCACGATCGCAACGACCGTCATCGTCAGGATGCTGATCAGGATCGCACCCTTCACCTTGCGGGCGAGCAGCGCGACGGTCAGCAGGACACCGGCGCAGAAGACCAGGATGGGCCAGCCGGACAGCGCGCCGCCGGCGCCGAGTTGCACCGGCACGGTGGTGTTCGCGATGTCCGGGATACGGGTGACGAACCCGGCGTCGACGAACCCGATGAAGGCGATGAACAGGCCGATGCCGACACTGATCGCCTGCTTCAGCGGCTGCGGAATGGCGTGCATGACGGCCTCGCGCAGGCCGGTCACCACCAGGACGCAGATCAGCAGGCCTTCGAGGACGACCAGGCCCATCGCGTCGGACCAGCTCATCAGCGGGGCTATCTGGAAGGCGACGACGGCGTTGAGGCCGAGGCCCGCGGCGAGGGCGAGCGGGAGGTTCCCTCCGACGCCCATGATGATCGTCATCACGGCGGCCACGAGGGCGGTCGCGGTGACGAGTTCGGCGCCGTCGAGGGTGTGGCCGTACTTGTCCTTCGCGCTGCCGAGGATGATGGGATTCAGGACAAGGATGTACGCCATCGTGAAGAACGTGGCGAAGCCGCCGCGTATCTCACGGGCGAAGGTGGACCCCCGGGCGCTGATCTTGAAGAAGCGATCGACGCTGTTCGCCCCGGGTGGCTCGGCTGCGGGCCGGTCGGCCACCTTCTGTGCGTCGGACATGAACGGTGCTCCTAGTGACATGCGTGGTCTACGCGCGGATGCTGGCTGGATTGTTCCCCTGTTGAACCCGATTCAGGTTTTCACCGTGTTACGGAATCGGAGTTCGCCCTGCAAGACGGCGTTCGAAGCCTCGTACGAACCCCCTTCACGATCACTGCTACTCTTCCGGATCTCGTCGGGGGTCGACCCCGGACGACCACATGTCATTCACATGACACGCACAGTGAGCCGGCTCGGCCGCTGTGGGCCGCAGCGAGAAGAGAGGTCCCCGTGGGCACTGTCGTCGACGACGCAGCCTCCGTGGAGTTCCACGCCTTCTTCGAACGGCACTATGCCGAACTGTCGCGTCTGGCACACCTGTTGACGGGTGAGGCCGACGCCGCCGACGACCTGGCCGCGGACGCGTTGCTCGCGATGTGGCACCGCTGGGACCGGGTCCGAGCGGCGGACCACCCGGTGGCGTACGCCCGTGGCGTCGTCGCCAACCTGGCCCGCACCCGGATCCGCAGCGCGGTCCGTGAGCGCCGCAGGATCACCCTGTTCTGGTCGCAGCGCGAGGAGAAGACCGAGAATCCCGACGTGGCCGGCGTGGTCGACGTCCAGTCGGCGCTGCGCAGGCTGCCGTTCCGCAAGCGGGCCTGTGTGGTCCTGCGTCATGCCTTCGACCTCTCGGAGAAGGACACGGCGCTCGCCCTCGGCGTCTCGGTCGGTACGGTGAAGAGCCAGACGTCCAAGGGGATGGCCGAGCTGCAGAAGCTGCTCGGCACCGAGAACGCGCCGAATCGGATGCACGCGGGCATCACGGGCGCGGGCGTCACGGAGGCACGCGTGACCGGCGCGGGCGTGAGCGGCACCGGAGGAAGGGACCGATGAGGGACGTGCACGAGGAGCTGCGCGCCCGGCTGCGCGAGTCGGCCGAGGCGCACGAGCCCGACCGCGCCCGCATCCTGGCCCGGATCGAACGCGGTATGGCCGCCCCCGAGGAGCGCCGGAGCCGCGAGGCGACCCGGCCGCCGCTGTGGGGCTGGGTGCGGGTGGTCACCGCCACCGCCGGGGTCGCGGGCGTGCTCGCGGTCGGCGGCTACGCGGTCGCCTCCGCGGTGAAGGGCGAGGAGACGACGCCGGCCGACCGGACGGTCGTGGTCTCCCCGACCCCGGTCGACTCCCCCGCCGCCACGAGCCGGGCCCCGAGCCGGCCGGACCGCCCGAGCCCGAGCACCGGCGGGGAACGCGAGGAGAACCCCGGCCCGACGCCGTCGAAGAGCCCGTCGACCGAGGACACGACGGCGCCGAAGCTGCCCACCGCAGGGAACGAGGAGGACGGCCCGCTCTGGTCGGACGGCTCCGTCGACCCGCACAGCAACGACTTCTGGGCGCAGAGCAACCTCACCCTGAAGACCAGTGAGCAACTCACCGAGTTGACCGTCCGGCTGACGATCGCCCAGACCGGCGGGGTCTCCTCGGCCGGCGCCTGGCGGTCGTTGCCGGAGCAGGACTTCGACCTCACGGTCGCGTCCGACGACGGGTTCCTGGTCTACACCTGGGTGCTCAAGGACGGACGCACGGTCCCGAAGGGCGAGTTCGTCTTCGCCGGGCAGTACAACCACGAGCGCGGTGGCCGTGACGCGGGCGACGACCGCTACACGATGACCGCGAGGGCGGGCGGCGAGGACCTCACGGTGGGCGGGGATTTCGAGGGCCAGGGCGACGGCGACGACGACAACGACTCCTCGGACGAGGGCGATTCGTAGCGGATCCTCACGGGAGGGATCCGTGAAGAAGTTCTCGTGAAAAAGATCTGTGGGCGCGGCAACCCTTTCTCCACCGGTGGCGACCAGTAGGCGCAAGAGTCACCATCATCGAGGGATCGGGTACATGACCGCACCTGCAGAACAGCGCGTCCGGCACCGCCGTCGGGTCACGGGCCGGAGGGCCGTGATCGGCTCGGTGGCCGCCCTCGCCCTCACCGGCGGGGCGCTCGTCACGACGTCGCTGCTGTCCCCCGCCGACGCCGCCGCCACCTGGCCGACGGCCAAGGGCAGCAAGGCCGTCTCCTCGACGATCAAGGTGAAGGGCACCTACGACGGCAAGCTGAGGAAGTTCTTCGGCAAGGGCGCGCTCGGCGGCGGCGGCCAGGACGAGGGGCAGGACCCGGTCTTCGAGCTGGCCGACGGCGCCGTCCTCAAGAACGTGATCATCGGTCTTCCGGGGGCGGACGGGGTGCACTGCAAGGGCAGTTGCACCCTGCAGAACGTGTGGTGGCTGGATGTCGGCGAGGACGCGGCCAGCTTCAAGGGCACGTCGTCGAAGGCCGTGTACAAGGTCGTCGGCGGGGGCGCGAAGAAGGCCTCGGACAAGGTGTTCCAGTTCAACGGCGCCGGCAGGCTCAGCATCACCGGTTTCCGGGTGCAGGACTCCGGCAAGCTGGTGCGCTCCTGCGGCAACTGCAAGAAGCAGTACAAGCGCACGATCGTGCTGAGCGACATCGACGTCGTGGCGCCCCTGAAGGCGATCGTCGGCGTGAACGCCAACTACCGCGACACCGCGACGCTCTCGAAGATCCGCATCCACGGTGACCCGAAGAAGAAGGTCAAGACCTGCGTGCGCTTCAAGGGCAACAGCTCGGGCAAGGAGCCGACCCAGATCGGCGTCGGCGCGGACGGGACCACCTGCAAGTTCCCGTCATCCGCCATCACCTACAAGTGAGCCCTTCGCCAAGAAGGGGACGGGGGCGTGCGCGTTCGCGGGCGGGCGGGCGCGGGTATCCATCAAGGACTGGGTCTCGCCGGTACCGGGCGGACAACCACACCCTCCTCCACGGCGTCCCTGCAAGTGCGTGGAAGTCGAACACCAGTGAGGACGACGTACTGACACTCGACATCGTCAGTGGTTCGAGCGGCACGGGCCTCCTCGGTCCGGGCTCCTCGTTCGACTGCGTGGGCCTGCCGGCCCGAGCCCCCCTCGGCCGGCAGCTGGTGCCGACCGGAGCCCCCCTCGGGGTCGGCACGAAGAACGCCCCCCGCCGGTGACGACCGGCGGGGGGCGCCTTCTTCTCGCCCTGCGCGTTCCTTCCTCGCGCGGCGGGTCAGTTCATCGTCGCGCCGATGGCCTTGGAGCCCGTGGTGAGGAACGTCGTGATCGGCAGGGACCCGTCCGTGCGCCGGGCGGCGTAGGCGGTGGCCGCGTCCGTGGAACGGAAGGCCGGCGTGGTGATGCCGCTGTCCCAGTTGTTGGCGGCCGAGACCGTGGCGGAGCCCTGCTTCGCCTTCCCCGTCCCGTTGCCCACCGCGAGGTTCCGCGCCAGCCGGGCCTTGCCGGTGGCGAAGTAGAACCCGTTGGCCTTGTTGCCGTACGCCGTGTTCCGGTTCAGCAGGATCGCGCCGGTGTTGGAGTTCTCGGTGAACCCGTGCAGCGTGTTGTCCCAGGCCGCGTTGTTGTTGACCGCGTGCGCGACCGAGGCCCCGCCGCCGCCGAGCTTGAACCCGTTGCCGTTGCCCTGGAACGCGGAGTCCTTCCAGCGGTTCCTGCCGTTGCCGAAGGCCCAGGAGTGGTCGATGGTGACGGGCGAGGAGAACTGCCAGAGGTCGAGGCCGTCGTCCGCGTTGCCGTGGAGGCGCGCTCCGGTGATCCTGTTGCCGGTGCCGGAGCCGAACTTCACCGCGATGCCGTCGGCGTTCTGGCCGTGGGTGGCGGCGTCGTAGTTGCCGTGACTGTCCAGGTTCCGTACGAGGTTGTCCGTCGTGCCGTCCCCGCGCAGCGTGAAGCCGGAGTCGCCGTTGTTCGCGGTCACCAGGTTCTCGAAGATCCCGCCGACCGAGGACGTGGCGACCAGGCCCTGCGCCGGGGAGTTCTGGAAGGTGATGCCGGAGACCGTCCAGTGGTCGCCGTAGATCCCGGCGAGCCAGGAGCCGGCGGGCAGCGCGGACCCGTCGATCCTGACCTTCTCGCCGCGGTGAGCGGTGAGCGTGATCCGGGCGGTGGGGGTGCCGTTCGCGGTGGACTTCAGGGTCCGCGTCGGCCGGTAGGTGCCGGCGCGGACCTGGATCGTCGTACCCGCCCGGGCGCCGGCCACGGCCGCCTCCAGCGACGCGGTGCTGGAGACGGTGACGGTGGTGGCGGCGGCCTGGGCACCGTCGTGCGTGAGGCCGAGGTGGACGCCGCCGGCCCCCGCGGCGACGGACACGGCGGCGGCGATCGACAGGGTCCGGGTTCTACGGTGGCGTCCATAGGTCTGACGCACGGGTGTTCCTTTCGCAGGGGACGCGTCTTCGGGAGACGAGGAACGAAGCGGGCCGGAGGGGCCGCCCCGGCCCGCTTCTGATCACTGGTCGCCGCCCGCCGGGAAAGGGTTGCCGCGCCCCCGCGAAATCGCTCGAAAGTTTCGCCGGGAGTCTTCACACGCACACCGATTGACGCCCTGAAGCGCACTGATGAGACTCCGAGGGCAACTCGGCAAACAGAATCCATCAGACTCTCACAGGATGTGTCATGCGCCCCACCGCCCGTACGCTCCTGCTTCCCCTCCTGGCCCTCGTCCTCGGCCTCCTGGCCGCCCCACCGGGCGCCGCCCAACCGGCGCCCGACTCCTCCCCACGGCCCGCGCGCTCCGAGAAGAAACCGGAGTACGCCGGTTATCTCTTCGCCTACTTCACCGGCGAGGGCACCGCCGACGGCGAGCAGATCCGCTACGCCCTCAGCCGGGGCAACGACGCCCTGCACTGGCGGGAGCTGAACGCCGGGAAGCCGGTCCTCACCTCGACGATCGGCGAGAAGGGGCTGCGCGACCCGTTCGTGATCCGCGCCCCCGGGGGCGACAAGTTCTACATGATCGCCACCGATCTGCGGATGTACCGCAACAGCAGCGGCAGTTGGGACCAGGTCCAGAGACACGGCAGCAAGTCGATCATGGTCTGGGAGTCCACGGACCTGGTGCACTGGACCGACCAGCGGCTGGTGAAGGTCTCGCCCGACAACGCGGGCAACACCTGGGCGCCGGAGGCCTACTGGGACGACAGCCTGGGTGAGTTCGTCGTCTTCTGGGCGTCGAAGCTGTACGCCGACGACGACCCGGACCACACCGGCTCGACCTACAACAAGATGCTGTACGCGACGACCGAGGACTTCCGCACCTTCAGCGAGCCGAAGGTCTGGGACGACCCGGGCTACTCGGTCATCGACTCGACGGTGGTGAAGCACAAGGGCACCTACTACCGGTACACCAAGGACGAGCGGGATCCCACCTCCTCCAGCCCATGCTCGAAGTTCATCACCGCGGAGAAGTCGACCTCGCTCACCGACACGTCGTACGACTTCGTCTCGGACTGCGTCGGCAGCGGCTCCATCGACCGCGGTGAGGGCCCGACGGTGTTCAAGTCCAACACCGAGGAGAAGTGGTACCTGTTCATCGACGAGTACGGCGGCCGCGGCTACGTCCCCTTCGAGACCACCGACCTCGACTCGGGCAGGTGGACCATGTCGGAGAACTACCAGCTGCCCGCGAGCCCGCGCCACGGCACGGTGATGCCGGTGACGCAGGAGGAGTACGACCGGCTGCTGGCCGCGTACCCGGTGAGCCCCACCTCGGTCGTGGACGCGACGGTGAAGGGCCAGAAGGGGTACGCGATCGTCACGGAGGCCGCGAACAAGGTCGTCCTGCCGATGGGGCCGGACACCGGCGAGGCAGCGCTGCGACGGCTGGCGCCGGAGCTCCGGCTCGGTGAGGGCGCGACGGTGAGCCCGAGGTCGGGCACCCGCCGCGACTTCCGCACGCCGCAGAAGTACACGGTCACCGCCGCCGACGGCACGAAACGCGTCTGGACGGTCGAGGCGGTGCCGACCCGCAGCCCGGTCCTGCCCGGCCTCTACGCCGACCCCGATGTCACGTACATGGACGGCCGCTACTGGATCTACCCGACCACGGACGGCTTCCCCGGCTGGAGCGGCACACGGTTCAAGGCGTTCTCGTCGAAGGACCTCGTCCACTGGAAGGACCACGGCGTCATCCTCGACCTGGGACCCGACGTGTCCTGGGCCGACAGAAACGCCTGGGCCCCGGCGATCGCCGAACGCGACGGCACGTACTACCTCTACTTCTGCGCCGAGCAGCAGATCGGCGTGGCGGTGGCCGACTCCCCCGCCGGTCCCTTCAAGGACGCCCTCGGAAAGCCCCTGGTCGCCAAGGGCGGCGCGTGGAGCGGCCAGATGATCGACCCGGCGGTCTTCACGGACGACGACGGGCGGTCGTACCTGTACTGGGGCAACGGACACGGCTACGTCGTGCCGCTGAACGACGACATGGTGTCGTTCGACGCGAGCAAGGTGAAGGACATCACCCCGGACAACTTCCGGGAGGGCGCCTTCGTCATCGAGCGCAACGGCACGTACTACTTCATGTGGTCCGAGGACGACACCCGCAGCGAGAACTACCACGTGGCCTACGCGACCGGACCGTCCCCGCTGGGCCCCTGGACCGAGCGGGGCACGATCCTGTCCAAGCGTCCCGAGTACGGCATCCTCGCCACCGGTCATCACTCGGTGGTGAACGCACCGGGCACGGACGACTGGTACATGGTGTACCACCGGTTCGCCCTCGACGGCCCCGGCAGGCCCGGCGGGGACGGCACCCACCGGGAGACGACCGTCGATCGCATGGAGTTCGCGGCCGACGGCACGATCCGGCCGGTGGTACCGACCCTGGAGTCGATCAGGCCGGTGCGGCGCCCGTAGTCCGTTCGTCGGTCACCGTCAGCAGCAGGTCCGCCGTGAAGCCGGTCCCACCGACCTGGAAGGTCCAGGTGCCTGGCCCACCCTCGTCGGTGGGCCTCATCGGCCACACCTCCGACACCTGCTCGTCCGCCGCGGCGGCGTGCCCTTCCTCGGTGCTCACCCCCGGCGCCAGGAAGCGCTCGCCGGTGTGGAGGTACAGCGACCACTCCCCCGCGCCGTCGGGCACCGCCTGGACGTAGTAATGCTTGCGGAAGACGAGGTTGTCGGAGAACCCGATGCCGAGGCTGTCCCGTTCGTACACCTGGACGTCGAGCCGGAGCACCACGCTCCGGTCCGCCGCTCCCTCGGGTTTGGCGGCGACGTCGAGCCAGCCCTCCCAGATCAGCCGGTCGCCGTCCGCCCAGCCGGTGGTGGCGTCACCCGACTCCGAGAGCGGCTTGCCCAACTCCTCGGCGAGATCGGGCAGGTCGTCGGTGAAGTCGTCCTTGCGGAAGGGGCCGTAGTAGTTCTCGGCCTCGCTGCTCTGGTGGCACAGGTCGAAGTCGATGAACCGGGGTTTGACGGACACCCCGAAGTAGAACTCGCTGCGGCCGAAGAGGTCCCGGCCCCGTGTCACCTCGGCCCTGTCCAGCCGCAGTTGTACGTGGTGCGTGCCGTGGAAGAAGCGCATGGCGATCTCGTAGGCCTCGCGCGAGGTCACCAGGGAGTCGTCGCCGCCGTGGCATTTGTGGACGAAGGTCCGGGGCGCGCCCGGGATCTGGGCGGAGGACTGTTTGACCAGGCCGTCGCTGCGGTTGTAGGTGAGGGTGCCCTCGTCGATCAGGCCGGCGATGCGATTGCCCAGGGTGGCGAACTTGTTGCTGTAGGAGCGGTGGTCCGTGCCGACCACCGTGAGGATCCGCCTGACGGGGAACGGGATGGCCCGGATGTCCGTGCGGTCCGGGTCGAAGGCGGCGATCTCGTCGGCGACCGCGTCGGGCAGGCATTTCACCAGCGCATCGGGCATGTACTGGAAGGCGATCCCCCGGTGCGGTGTGCCCAGGGTGACGATGCGGTGGACGAGGTCGGCGCCGCTGTCCCCGAGCCGGCTCAGGGCGGCCCGGGTGACGAGGCCGCCCATGCTGTGCGCCACGATGTCCACACCGGTGAACTCCTCGTCCGGCCGCATGCCGTGCCGGATGATCTCGATGAGCCTGACCAGTCCTTCCCCGAAGCGGTCGATCGTCCGGGGAAGAAGGTCGTAGTAGCGGTAGATCCACAGGGTGCCGAGGGCGCCCTGGCCCAGCACCTCGCGCGCCATGGGGACGTCCACCACCATGGTGCCGGTGAGCAGGTGCTCGGGCCATCCGTCGTGCTCTCCCGGTCTGGGCTTCTGCTCCTTCTCGTAGTAGCCGACCACGTTGGTGGCGTCCCGGTACGGGTGGAGCGGCGACTTGAGGGCGCGCAGGACGAATCCCTCGTAGATGTAGTTCTCGCCGTAGCGCTCCGGGTAGACGCTGCCGTTGTTGAATCCCTGATAGGCGTCACGCCGCTCGTCCGACACACCGGGGCCGCCGAATCCGCGAATCAGGATCAGCGGGCGAGGACTACCGACCACGAGGACCACTCCACTCAGATGCGCATGCGCTGTTCGTCGCGCAACACTGTGTGGGGTCGCACCGGCTCCGTGTCGACAGAATCGTTTTGCCTGGCGTGCCGGACGAGCACCGCGCCGGTCAGTTCATCGTCGCGCCGATCGTCGTACTGCCCGTGGTCAGGAAGGTGGTCGCGGGCAGGGTGCCGCTCGACGAACGGGCGTTGTACGTCGAGGAGGCGTCGGTGGAGCGGAACGACGGGGTCGAGACGCCGGAGTCCCAGTTGTTCCCGGACGACACGACGGACGAACCCTTGTTGACCGAGCCGCCGCCGTTGCTCACCGCCAGGTTCTTGCCGAGGCGGGCCGCTCCGGTGGCGAAGTAGTGGCCCCACTTGGCGTTGGCGTAGGCGGTGGTGCGGTTGATGACGATGGCGCCCTTGTTGCTGTTCTCGGTGAAGCCGTTGCCCGCGTTGTCCCAGGCCGCCGAGTTGTTGATGACGTGGGCCACGGTCTCGCCGTCGCCGCCGAGCTTGTAGCCGTTGCCGTCGCCGGCGAACGCGGAGTCCCCCCAGCGGTTCTTGCCGTTGCCCATCGCCCAGGTGTGCTCGACGGTGACGGGCGAGGAGAAGGACCAGAAGTCCAGGCCGTCGTCCGAGTTGTTGTAGAGGCGGGCCCCGGTGATGAGGTTGCCCGAGCCGGAGCCGAACTTCACGGCGATGCCGTCGGCGTTCTCCCCGTGGTTGGCCGGGTCGTAGTGGCCGTAGGAGTCGATGTTGCGGACGGTGTTGTTGGTGGTGCTGTCGCCGGTGAGCGTGAAGCCGGAGTCGCCGCCGTTGATGGTCTTGATGTTGTCCCAGACCGTGGAGGCGCAGGACTGGCAGACGACCGCGCTGTCCGGGGCGTTCTGGAAGGTGATCCCGGAGACGGTCCAGTAGTCGGCGGTCAGCTTGAAGATCCAGCCGCCGTCGGGGAGGTTCGAGCCGTCGATCTTCACGGTCTCCGAGCCGTACGGCTGGAGCTGTATCCGGCTGGAGGAGGTGCCGTTGGCCGTCGACTGGAGGGTCGCCGTCGGGTAGTACGTGCCGCCGCGCACCTGGATGACGGTGCCGGCGGTGGCGTTCTTGATGGCGTTGGCCAGGTCGGTGGAGTTGCTGACGACCACGGTCGCGGCGTGCGCCTGGGTGGGGAGCACGGCCAGACCGGCGCCGAGGACCAGGGCGGTGCCCAGGGCCAGAGTGGTACGACGAGACATGGAGAGCGGTTCCTTTCTCGTGCGGGTGGGGTCTTCACAGGACGGAGTCGAACCAGTCGACGACCTCCGTCTGCAGGGGCGCGGTGAACACATGGCCGAGGTCGGGCCAGGTCTTCAGCCGCAGCCGCTCCTCGGCGTGGCGGGACCGCCAGACGGCGCGCAGCTTGTCGTGGGCCACGCGGACGCCGTCGGCGGGGAACAGCGGATCGAGGCCGCCGTTCAGGAAGAACATCGGCTTGGGGGCGCCGATGCTCGCCACGTCGGGGAAGTCGAGGTGCCGGGCGAGCCCGGGGTGGAGCATGTAGTAGGAGGACTGGCCGCGCAGGATGTTGTTGCCGGGGACCATGACCTCCTTGAGGCCGGTCATCCAGCACACGCTCGCGGCGGCCGCGATGTCGTCGCTGAGCGCGGCCGTCTGCCAGGCCCGGAACGCGCCCATCGAGAACCCGAGGGCCGCGACCCGGCGCCGGTCCACCCGGTCGAGGCCGGCCAGGAAGCCCGCGGCGCGCACGTCCTCCCTGGCCATGAGCCCGGCGAGCGAGGAGCCCAGGTTGTAGAGGTTGCTCGCGATGGCCTGCTGTTCCTCGTAGCCGACCGGTCCCCGGTCGCCCCAGCCGAGCGCGTCGACGGCGAGGACGACATAGCCGCGCCGGGCCAGTTCGTCGCCGACGAACCGGCCGCCGAAGTACCGGTCGGCCCAGGCCCGCGCGGAGGCCAGCCGGCTCTCGTCGGACCACGGCCGGACGAGTTTCTCCTTGCCGATGTCGAACTTGGCGCCGTGGTCGTGCAGGAGGAGGACCGCCGGGAACGGTCCGGTGCCGTGCGGGGTGAGCAGGGCGCCGCGGACGCGGCCGTACCGGGTGAGGGAGAAGGTCACCGACTCACGGACGTAGCCGTCGCCTTCGGCTCGCTGTGCGTCGAACTCGGGGTCGTACGGGGTGTCGTCCCGGGCGACGAGGAGATGGTCCTCGACCTTGGCCCGGGCGACCCTCCTCCAGGTGCGGAAGTCCCGGATCGGGGAGGTGCCCCACGCGAGCGGGAAGCGGAGCTCGTCCTTGAGCAGCGGGTGGAAGTCGGGGAGGGCGCCGGCCAGGGTGGCCCCGGCGACGTCCGAGGACTCCGCCCGGGCCGCCGTCGTCCCCGCTCCCGTGAGGAGCGCCGCCGCCCCCGTGCCCACGACGAAGGCCCGGCGCCCCACGGATCCACGGGTCCCGGGCGGGTCGGGGCCGCCCACCGGTTCACCGGCCGGCATACGGCCTCCAGCCCCCGAGATAGGTCCGCCGGGTGTGCTCCCTCGCCTCGGCCGCCGTCAGCTGGGGCCGGTTCTCCGGCACGGAGACGACCGCGCCCGGGCCGGAGTTGGCGTACTCGCGAAAGCGCATGGTCTGCCAGGGGTAGGTGTCGCGCATGTTGGTGTAGGGCGCGACGGCGTCGATCCCGGGGCCGATCCAGGTGTCCCGCACGACCAGCGAGGGCCAGGCGGTCGTCTCGTACGAGGGCACCCAGGGCCGGGCGATCTTGTACGCGGCGTCCTCGGCGCCGGAGGTGATCCGGCCGCGCAGGGCGAGGAAGCCGTAGGGGTTGGCGCGGGCGGTGGCGGGGGCGAAGACCATGCCCTTGGGGGTGAAGGACACGTCCCGCTGAAGGGTGCGGAAGTGGCAGGAGTCGAAGACGGCGCGGGCACGCCCGAACACGAAGTCGACGTCACCTTCGATGTAGCAGTGCCGGTAGTACTGCCGGTCGAAGGCGTCGAGCGCGGTGGTGTCCGCGAACAGCGTGTCCTGGTGGGCGAGGAAGCGGACGTTCTCGAAGTGCGAGCGGTCCCCGGTGACGTACGCGGCGACCGCCTGGGTTCCGGTGTAGTCCGGGTGGTCCGCACGCAGCCAGTCGTTGGCGAGGGTCAGGTCGCGTACGGTCAGGCCGGGCGCCGCCGAGGTGAAGGTGGCGGAGCCCGCCGTGCCGTACGTGCCGCCCCCGGGCTTCGGGGTGCCGTTGGCCCGGTCGAAGACGACGACGGCGGCGCGCGGATCGCGGGACGCGCCGCGCAGAGTCAACTCCCCTTTTTCTGCTGGGATGTTGACGACCTCGCGGTACGTCCCGGGGTGGACGACGATCGTCCACCCGGAGCCGTCGACGGCGTCCACCGCGGCCTGGACCGATCCGCCGGGCCGGACGTGCAGGACCCGGCGGCCGTGGGCGAGGGCGGGGGCCGCGCCGACGGCCACCAGGCCGCCGGCGATCCCGCCGAGCAGGGTGCGTCGGCGCATCTCAGCACCTCACCCACGGGGTCCAGTCGCCGAGGTAGGCCTCGCGGGTGGCCGCGGCGGCTTGCGCGTCGTCGAGTTGGGGGCGGTTCTCCGGGACGGTGACGACGGCGCCGGGTCCGGTGTTCCGGTACTCGGCGAACCGCTGGTCCTGCCAGGGGAAGCCGGCCGACATGTTGGTGTAGGGCGCGACCGCGTCGATCCCGGCGCCGAGGCGGGTCTCGCGCACGGTGAGCATGGGCCGGGCGGTGGTGTCCGAGCTGGGCACCCAGGGGCGGGCCAGCTTGTAGTAGGCGTCCGGGGCCTCGCTGGTGATCCGGCTCCGGCTGACCAGATAGCCGCGCGGGTTGGCGCCGGCCGTGGAGGGCGCGAACACGAACCCGTACGGGGCGGACCCCAGGTCGGTCCTGGTCAGGGTGTGGAAGTGGCAGCGTTCGAAGACGGCCGTGGCCCGCCCGAAGACGAAGTCCACGTCCCCCTCGGCGTAGCAGTCGCGGAAGTACTGCCGGGCGAAGGTGCCGAGTGCCATCGAGTCGGCGTACAGCGTGTCCTGGTGCCCCAGGAACCTGCACCGCAGGAACGCCGACCGGTCGCCCTGCACCTTGATGGCGACGGCCTGGGTGCCGCTGATCCCGGGGTGGTCGGCGCGCAGCCAGTCGTTGGCGAAGGTGATGTCCCGCGCGGTGAACCCGTCGGCCTGCACCAGGGTCGTGGCGGACCCGGTGGTGCCGTAGGTGCCGCCACCGGGCTTCGGGGTGCCGGCCGCGTTGTCGTACACGACCACGACGTCCCGGGCGTCCCCGGAGGCCCCGATCCAGGTCATCTCCGTACGGGCGGCGCCGACGGCGACGGTCTCCCGGTACACACCGGGCGCGACGACCAGCGTGTGACCGGTACCCCCAGCGGCGGTGACGGCGGCCTGGACGGTGGTGAAGTCACCGGCGCCGCCGGCGTCCACGTACAGGGTCCGGTCGTCGAGGCGGGCGGCCGGCGATCCGTACCGCCCGAAGACCCGGCGGCCACGGGCGGCGCGGTCGGCCCCGGCCGCCGGTGCCGCCTGGGCCATGGGCGCGACGGTGAGCGCGAGTGCGGTCCCGACCCCGGCGACCACGAACGACCGTCTGCTCGGTCCCGGGTGGTGCTCGGCCATCAGCAGACCTTCCCGGCGCCCGCGCGGTTCGCGACGATGCCCGGCACCGCGCGCGGCGAGTCGACCTTGGTCCGCAGGGTGGGCGTCCAGCCGGCGCCGGACCGGAGGAACTCCGAGGGGATCTCGGCGTTGTGGACGGCGATGAGGTCCGTCAGCCTGCCGTTGACGTAGTTGTTCTCGGCGGTGAGCGGGGAGTCGTTCCACCTCTTCAGGGCCTTGCCGACGCTCGCGCCCGCCGGCAGCGTGATCGCGTTGTCGCTGGCGTGCAGCTGCGAGGAGATGCCGACACCGAAGATGTAGTAGTCGTCCTTCTGCTCCTCGGTGACGACGTAGTGGTTGTTGTAGACGTCGACCTGGCCGAACCGCACGCGCGGGGAGCGCTGGAGGATCCCGTCGAAGCGGTTGTGGTGCATGGTGACCTTGAGCTTGCCGGCGTCGAGGGCGGCGGTGCCGTCGCTGTTGCCGATCAGCATGTTCTTGTCGTGGTTCTCGAAGCGGTTCCAGGAGACGGTCACGTAGTTGGAGCCGCGCACGATGTCGGTCAGGCCGTCGTGCTGCTGGAAGACCTTGCCGAAGTAGACGGGCCGCTCGCTGTCGGGGTAGCGCCCGTCGGTGAACGTGTTGTGGTCGAGCCAGACGTGGTCGGTGCCGAAGACGACCACGGCGTCGTACTCGGAGTTCCAGTTGCCGGTGTTGTTGTCGTCGGTGGGGTCCCACTTGGGGAAGCAGTCGAGCGGCGCCTCGATGGTGAGGTTGCGCATGATGACGTTCGAGACGCCCTTGATCTGGAGGCTGCCGCCGAGGATGCCGGAGTTCTTGCCGACGCCGACGATGGTGGTGTTGCTGGGGATGTTGGCCTTGATCGCCGAGTCCTGATTGGCCATGGAGGCGACCCGCGCGTCCTCCTGCGGGCCCTTGGCGACCTGGTCGTTGCCGTAGACGGCCGGGTCGTAGTCCTTGAGGTACTGCTGGAGGTCGTACCCTCCGGTGACGAAGGCCTCGCATCCCTCGGAGACGGCGTCGATCATCCCCTTCACCTTGATGATCTTCGGTGCGTCTCCGCCGGCGGCCAGTGCGGCCTTGAACTCCGCCCAGGTGGTGACGGTGTAGACGTGCTCGGCGTCGGCCGCCGAGCCGCCGGTGGTGCCGCCTTCCGCCGATCCCCACCCGTCTCCGGCACCGAGGACCTGGCGGGCGAGATCACGTCCCTGGGCCTGGGCGACGCCGGAGCCGGCGGCCCCGAGCACGAGCGCGGTACAGCCGACGACGGATGTAATGACATGGGCATGCCAGATACGAGGGCGCATGTGTGTGGTTCCTTTCACAGCAAAGGGGGAGGGAGGTCTTCTCGCGTGGGCGTGCGAGGGCGCGGTGGACCGCGGGGACGGGCGGCTACGCCACGGGCCAGGTGATCCAGGAGTCCGGCACCTCTTCGTCCAGACGGCGCACGTCACGACGCGTGAGGACCCGTCGACGAAGCAGCTCGGAGGCCACCGTCCGCGCGACGGCGATCGCCCCCGGCGGGTTGAAGTGCGTGTTGTCCTGCTCGGTCTCGGTCCAGTTGAAGTACTTCTTGGTCTCCTCGACCCCGAGCCTCTGCCACAACGCGATCGACAGCGCCTGGATGTCGAGGAGGGCGACACCCTCCTCCGCGGCGAGAGCGATCGCCGCTGCCGGATAGTCGCCGTGGGTCGGCAGGGCGTTGCCGTCCGGGTCGAACTTCCTGCGCTCGACGGAGGTGGCGAGCACCGGCCGCGCGCCGCGTGCCCGTGCGCCGTCGATGTACTGGCGCAGATGGTCCTGGTAGGTCGTCCAGGGCTCGGTGTAGCGCGTGGGATCGGCGATCTTGGAGTCGTTGTGCCCGAACTGGACGATCAGGAAGTCCCCGGGGCGAAGGGCTCCGAGGATGACGTCCAGGCGCCCCTCGTCGATGAAGCTCTTCGAACTCCGCCCGTTCACGGCGTGGTTGGAGACGGCCAGCCCTTTTCCGAGGAAGAACGGCAGCGCCATCCCCCAGCCGGTCTCGGGCGCGGCGTCGGCGTACTTCTGGGCGGCGGTGGAATCGCCGGCGATGTAGAGGGTGCGCTCGCGGCGGGCCCCGCCGGGCGAACCCGCGGCGTACGCGGGACCCGTGGCGGCGACGGCGAGCGGAACGGCGGCGAGCGCCGCGCTGGTGACCTGTCTGCGGGTGAGTGACACGTGCGGGGGTGCCTTTCTCAACAGGCGTGCTTAGTGAGGGGGTTGTGCTGTGCCTTTCCCGTGGGGGGTGCCCCCCGCGCCCCTGTCGGGGCGCGGGGGAACCGGCCGCCGGTCACGACGGACCGGCGGCGGAGAGTCGCTGCCGGCTGAGCGTCAGCCCTTCTGCTCCTGCCATTCGGCCTGCGCCTTGTTCAGCTGCTCGGCCAGCGTGTCCAGGAACTCCTTCGCCGTGCTCTGCCCGTCCATCACCTTCTGGAAGGCCGGCTCGTTGTCGGCCTTGGAGATCGTGTTCCAGTCCGGCAGGTAGTACGGCAGCTGCACGATCGTCGTCGACCCGTCGGTCAGCGCATCGGCGGCCAGCTTCGTCGGCTCCGCCTCGGAGATCCACGCGTCCTTCGCGGCGTCGTTGTTCGACGGCACCTGCCCGGCCGACTTGTTGAACTTGGAGTTCTCCTCGTGCGAGGTCGCGAACTCGATGAACTTCCAGGCGGCTTCCTTGTTCTTCGAGCTCTTGAACAAGCCGAGTCCGTCGACCGGGTTGGACACCTGGACCCGCTTGCCGCCGGGGCCGGTCGGCTGCGGGATGCCCCGGAACTTGTCGCCGAACGCCTTCACGTGGTCCTGGTACGAGCCCAGGTTGTGGTTCAGCATCCCGATCGTGCCGGAGTCGAACTGCGCGACCATCTTGGTGAAGTCGTTGTTGAGGTCGGCCGCGGGCGTGACCTTCTTGTAGAGGCCGACGTACTTCTCCAGGGCCTCGACGTTCTTCGGGTCGTTCACGGTGGTCTTCTCACCGCTCGCGTCCCAGAACTCGGTGATCCCGGACTGCCCGTACATCGCGTCCAGCGCCTGCGCGATGGAGCCGGCGCCACCGCGGATGGTGTAGCCGAACTTGTTCTTGTCCTTGTCGGTGAGCTTCTCGGCGGCCTCGTAGAACTTGTCCCAGTCGGTCGGCTCGGCCAGGCCCGCCGCCTTGAACAGGTCGGTGCGGTAGTAGAGGACACCGTTGTTGGCGGAGGTCGGGATCGAGTAGAGGGCGTCGCCGCCGCCGGCGGACTTCAGCGACTCGACCATCGACTCGTTGAGCTTGCCGCTCAGGGAGGACTTGGAGAGCCGGTCGTCCAGCGGCTCCAGCGCGCCCTGGGCGGCGAAGCCGGCGGCCATGGCCGCGCCGACACCGCCGACGTCCGGCAGGCCGCCGCCCTGGATGGCCGTGTCCACCTTGGACTGGTACTCCGTGGAGGCGATCCCGACGTACTCGACGTCGATGTCCGGGTTGGCCTTCTCGAAGTCGGCGATGACCTCCTTCCAGATGTCGGTGCGGACACCGCCGTTGTTGTCCCAGAAGACGATCTCGCCCTTGCCGCTGCCCTCGGAGCCCTTGTCCCCGCCCGCGCCACTGCCGTCGTCACCGCAGGCGGTGGCGGTCAGGGCGAGTACGGATCCCAGGGCGATGGCCGCGGCGGCACGCCTGCTTCTGCGATTGCTGATCTTCATTGAACGGCTCTCTTCTTCTGGATACGAGGGTTATGAAGTTGTGGGGGGTCTGTGCTGTCCCCGGGGCGGACTCAGTGGCCGGCGCGACCGCGATGCGGTGCCCAACCGTCCGTCCCCGCGAGGTACTTGGCGACCGTGTGGGTCGAGGCGGCCGCGGCGTCGAGCTGCGGCCGGTCGGCGGTGACACCGGAGCCCGGGCCGTACGTCCGGTACTCCGCGAACCGCGCGTCCTTCCACGAGAAGCCGCTCATGTCCGTCCACGGCGACGACTTGATCGCGGCGGGCAGTTCGGTCTCCCGGAAGAGCACCTGGGCGACGGCGTTCGGCTCGCCCCCCGGGTGCCAGGGCCTGCCGAGGTGGTACGTCCCGGCGGGCGCGTCGCTGATGACCTTCGACCGGGTGATCAGGAACCCGTAGGGGTTGTCCTTCCAGGTCGAGGCGGCCGTGATGTAGCCGTTGTTGCTGTCCGAGCCCCGGCTGAGCGCCTTGATCAGGGAACGCTCGATGACCGTGGTGGCCCGGCCGTAGATGAAGTCGACATCGCCCTCGATGTACGAGTCGCGGATGTAGACCCGGCTGATGACGTCGAGCTTGGGGCTGTCCGTCATCAGGGTGTCCTGGTTGCCCAGGAAGGCCGTGTTCTCGAAGACGATCCGGTCGCCGGTGGTCTTCATCGCGAGCGCCTGCTCGCCGTTCACCTCGTGCGCGGCCTCGTCGAAGTCGTTGCTGAAGGTGAGGTTGCGGGCGGTCACGTCACTGGCGAGGATCCGCACGGTGGCGCTGCCGTTGGAGCCGCCGTTCGCGGCGGGTGTGTCGTGCACGATGACGGTGTCCGAGCGGTCCTGTCCAGTCCCCTGCAGCACCAGGTTCGGCTTGTTGGCGGGGATCAGGACCTTGGCGCGGTAGGTGCCGGGCGCGATGCGGATCGTGACCGTGCCGTCGTTGCCGGCGGGCACGGCGTCCACGGCGGCCTGGACGGTCGCGTAGTCGCCGGGGACGTGGAGGACGGTGTTCGTGCCGAGCGACTTCTGCGGGCCGGAGAACCGGGTGACCAGCGCGGGCACGGCGGCGGCCGGGTCGAGCCGGTAGGCGTAGAAGTCCCTGGGGTCGAAGGCGGTACCCCACTCCTCCCGGCGCCCGGTGACGTTCTTCAGGACCGAACCGCGCTCCACCAACTCGGCGGTGGTGTCGGCCTGGTGAGGATGCTGGACACCGTCGTAGTAGCTGTTCTCGATGACCATCCTGGTCCTGCCGCGCGCCCAGTTCCCGTACGTCCACACGGGGTCGCCGTCGGCCACCTGGGCCGAGAGGTAGTTGTTGTAGAGGTGGGCGTAGGCGCAGTTGTCGGCGGAGGGGTTGCGCTGCTTGGTGCCGGTGAACCAGTTGTGGTCGATGGTGATCTCGGTCAGGAGGTTGGTCGTCCAGCCGATGCCGAGGGCCTTGTTGTGGTTCCTGAACTGGTTGTGGGAGACGGTGATGTACCGGCTGTCCTTGCGGATGTCGAGCAGCCCGTCGCCCATGTGCTCGAAGCGGTTGTGGTCGATCCAGACGTGGTCGGCGGAGTCCATCTGGATCGCGTCGAAGTCGGTCGTCTTGCCGTCCCAGTCACCCTCGACGTAGGAGTCCCGGATCGTCAGATTGCGGATGACGACGTTGCTGGTCCCGGGGCCGAGGTGCAGTTCGCCGTGGACGATCTCGCCGGTGTCGCCGACGCCGATGATCGTCTTGTTCGAGGTCACGGCGATGTCCGAGCCGAAGGGCTCGACGTCGATCGTCCCGGCCACGCGGATGACGTACGGCTCCTCGGCGGAGGCGTAACGCACCAGTGCGGCCTGGTCGGTGACGGTCACGACCTTGCCGCCCGCGCCGCCGGTGGTGCCGCCGTCGAGGGAGGCGAACCCGTGGGGGCGGTCGCTCCAGCGGGGTGCTGCGAAGGACCCGGCGGCGGCGTCCGCGGGCTGGGCGGACTGCGCGGCCTCCGCCGGGGCGAACGCGCCGACGACGAACGAGGCGATCAGGGCGGTGACTGCGGCGAGGGTTCTCCCCCGGTGGGGCAAGCGCTTGCTACGGAGGTGCGTCATTGCGGCTCCCGACAGGCTTACGTGGACTGGGGTCAGGCGGTGGTGTCCGGCGCGGCGGTGATCCGGAACTGCGTGAACGTGGCCGCCCCGGCGTGGCCCCCGCCGGTGGGCGCGACCGCGAAGAGGCCGAGCAGGGCGCCGACCCAGCGCCAGGGCGTGGCGGCGAAGACCTGTCCCGAGGACTGCCACCCCTCCCCCACGTCGTAGGAGAACCGGCAGCGCGCGCCGGCCGAGGTCTCGATCCGCAGCCGGGCCCGTCCCCCGGGCGCCGGGCGCGCGTGGTCGGCGTCCCGTTCCCGCTCGGCGACGGTCTCGGCGAACCGGTGGACGAGGTGCACGGTCCCGTCGGCACCTCGCTGGAGTCCGATCCAGCGGAACGCGTCCCCGAGCACGGCGAGCCCGGCGCGCGCCCCCGGTTCCTCGCTGTCGAGCCTCAGTTCCACCTCGATGACGGCCGGGGTCCCCGGCAGCCGCTGTGTGAGCACATTCGCCAGTTTCCGCAGGTCGTGCGCGTGCACGGAGCGCACGCACGTGAGCCGCAGCCCGTCCCCGGAGTGCTGGGTGGCCCAGCCGTCCTGCGGGTTCGCGGTCCACTGCCACTGGCGTCCGAAGCGGCCGCCGGGGAAGTCGTCGTCGAGCGCGGGCGCGGCCGGCGGCTGCGCGGGCAGCTCCGGCTTGCGGTGGACGGCGACGGGGGCGCCCTCCTCGCCGAGCACGGGCCAGCCGTCCGGCGCCCAGCGCATCGGCTGCAGGTGGACGACCCTGCCGTACGCGCCCCGCTGCTGGAAGTGCAGGAACCAGTCCTCGCCGGCCGCCGTGCGCACCCAGCCGCCCTGGTGCGGCCCGTTGACGTCGGTGTCCTTCTGCTCCAGGACGATCCGCTCCTCGTACGGGCCGAAGAAGTCGCGGGAGCGGAAGGCGCCCTGCCAGCCGGTCTCCACGCCCCCGGCGGGAGCGAAGATCCAGTACCAGCCGTCGTGCCGGTAGAGCTTGGGCCCCTCCAGGGTGAACCAGCCGGGGAGCCGGTCCGCGTCGACGATGATCTTGCCCTCGTCGAGCAGTCCCGTCCCGTCGGGCCGCATCCGGTGGCCCGTGAGCCGGTTCTTGACGCCGGAGCGGGACTTGGCCCAGGCGTGCACCAGGTACGCCTCGCCGGTCTCCTCGTCCCACAGCGGGCACGGATCGATCAGCCCCTTGCCCTCCTTGACCAGATGCGGCCGGGTCCAAGGGCCGCGGATCCCGGGGGCGTTGACCTGGAAGATGCCCTGGTCGGGGTCGCCCCAGAAGATCCAGAACCGGTCGTCGAAGTGGCGCAGCGAGGGCGCCCACACCCCGCAGTCGTGGCGGGGGGCCTTGAACTCGGCGGCCGGTTCGAGGAGTTGCAGCGCGTGGCCGACGAGCGTCCAGTTGACCAGGTCCCGGGAGTGGAGCAGGGGAAGACCCGGGGCCCGGCCGAAGCTGGAGGCCGTCATGTAGAAGTCGTCGGCCACGCGCAGGACGTCGGGGTCGGACCAGTCGGCGTCGAGGACCGGGTTGCGGTAGGTGCCGTCGCCCCGGTCGGCGGAGAAGGCGGGTGCGCTCACCGAGGTGGTCACGGGCTCACCGCCTTGCGCACGAGGGCCGCCGCCTCGTCCCGGTCGAGGGTGCCGTCGGCGACGACGGTGACGACCCGGCGGACGGCCGTCCCGCCCGGCTCGATCGGGAGGCGGTCGGTGTGGGCGAGGGAGGAGCCGACGCCCGGGTACTCGTCGGCGCGGACGAACCAGGGGTCGCGACGGGTGGTGTCGGTGGCCCCGGCGAAGACGAGCGTCCAGGTGCCGCCGACCAGGGCGAGCCAGTCGGCGCGGCTGCCGTGGACCGCGGCCTCGCCCTCCGCCTCGGCGGTGAGGACACGGGGTGCCGTCGCCTCCTTGCGGGCCCGCCAGAAGAAGCCGCCGTACGCGGCGCCGGGGCGGCCGTTGGTCGCGGGGCTGCCGATCGACAGCGGGGCGTCGGTGATGTTGGTGAGGGAGAAGGTGAAGTCCAACGCCCAGGCGGTGTCGGTGAGTTCGGTGGCCGCGACGGTACGGCGCTCGCGCAGCAGTTCCCGGCCGGACGCCACCCAGCGCAGCTCCTCGACGAAGCCGTCGGGGTCGCGCAGCTGGAAGGCGGTGTGGCGCTGGGAGCCGTGGTTGTCGAGCTCGGTCGGGCCCCGGTCGCGGACATAGGTCCGTCCGCCCCAGAAGTTGTACCCCTCGACGTCGGGAACGGCGACACCGACGCCGAGGTGGTGGAGGTGGTCGGCGGGACTCAGCTCGGTGACCGCCGTACCGGACAGGGTGGTGACGGGATGCAGACAGGGGCGCGGGGAAAGCCGTCCGGGCAGTTCGGGCCGGGTGAGGTACCGGCCCACCGGGCGGCCCGCCACGCGCAGGACCAGGGAGTCGTCGGTGATCGTCACGTGCTCACCTCTTTCGCCGGTGCTTCGGGGTGCGCCCAGGGGGCGCCGAGTTCGGAGTAGAGGGCGAGGCCGTCGGCGGCGGCGGCGACGAGACCGTCGATGCCGTCGACGACCCGGCGGTCCTCGTCGGGCAGCCTGTGCCAGGCGTCGGCCGGGAGCGCGATCGGGTCCGGGGCGACCCGGATCGCCTCGACGACCTTCATGAAGGCGCCGGTCGTCTCCGGCGGGACCAGCAGGTCGGTGCCGTCGACGAGGTGGTCGACGAGGTTCTCCAGCAGGTCCGTGCGGCCGTACTCGATCTCCTCCGGACCGTGTCCGGCGCGCTGGACGAGCACGCGGTCCTGCTTGTACCAGAAGGTGATCCGGCCGCTGGTGCCGTGGACGACGTTGTACGGGTCGTCCGGGTCCGCCGCGCACAGCGTGGCGGCGACGGTGATCCGGCCGCCGTCGGTGGTGGTGATCCGTACGCAGGAGGTGTCGTCGGACTCGATGTCGTTGGCGCGCAGCAGCTCGGTCTCGATCGCGGCGACGTCCTCGGCGCGGCCCGCGTCGGCGAGTGCCAGCCCGGTGGCGACGGCGTGCGCGAGGGGGTTGGTGAGCGCCCCGTCGATCACGTCCACGCCGTTCATGCGCCGCTTCCCGGCCCAGGGCGCGCGCCGGTAGTACGCCTCGGCGCGGGCCCAGGCGCCGGCGCCGCCGATGCCTACGACGTCGCCGATCAGGCCCTCCGCGACCATCTTCCGGATCGCGGGCAGGGCGTGCGAGCCCAGCGACTGGAAGCCGATCTGGCAGACCACTCCGGCCGCCGCCACCCCGTCGGCCATCCGGCGGTACTCGGCGTACGACGGGGCCGGCGGCTTCTCCAGCAGGACGTGGACGCCCCGCTCGGCGGCCGTCAGCGCCAGGTCGGTGTGGGTGGGGATGGGCGTGCAGATCACGGCGATCGCCGCGCCCGTGGAGTCGAGGAGCGCCCCGAAGTCGGCGGACTGCTCGGGCGTGCCGAGGCCGTCCGGGATCTCGTCCGCGCCCAGCGGGGTCAGTTCGCAGATCCCGGCGAGCCGGACGATCCCCTTGTCGGCGAGGCGCCGGATGTTCTCCAGGTGCCAGCGGCCATGGCCCCGGGCGCCCGCGAGGACGAGCGGGAGCGGTGTCTCGTGGACGGTGCCCTGCGGGTTCACGGTGTTCATCGGATCCTCCCTGCGCCCGCGCCGCGTGCCACCTCTCGGTCGGCCTTTCCGGCGCTGTCGATCTTCTGGTGCAGGGTAGGCGTCCAGCCCACGTCGGCCGTGAGATCTCGCTCGCTGCCGGAGTTGTAGGCGTTGTGGATGGCCAGGAGATCCACCGGATAGCCGTTGAAGAGGGTGCCCGTCTGGTGCAGGGCGGTGCCGTTCCAGCTCTTGACCAGGTCGGCGACCTCGATGTGGCCGGGTGTGGTGAACGCGTTGTTCTCGGCGTACACGGCGGACTCGGTGGAGACGCCCAGGGAGTAGCGGTGGTCGTGGGCGTCGGCCGGGACGACGTAGCGGTTGTTGTAGAGGTGCACCTGTCCGAAGCGGACGCGCGGCGCGCGCTGCACGACGTTCTCGAACTGGTTGTGGTGCAGCGTCACCCGGAGCCTGCCCCGGTCGCCGGTGGCCGTGTCGCCGTTGCCGATCAGGATCCCCTTGTCGTGGTCGGCGAAGCGGGACCAGGAGACGGTGACCAGGTCGGAGGCGTTGGTGATGTCGAGCAGGCCGTCGTGGCGGAGGTAGTTGCGGCCGAAGTACGTCGGCTCGTCCTCGTCGGGGTGCCCCTGGTCGGAGATCGTGACGTGGTCGATCCAGACATGGCTGGAGCCGCGCACCCAGATGTTGTCGTACGCCGTCTTCCAGTCGCCGAGGCCGCCGGTGTTGGGCTGCCAGGCGGGGAAGCAGTCGTAGGCGTCGCGGAGTTCGAGGTCGCGGACGATCACGTTGTCCGCGCCCTTGAGCTGGAGGCTGGCCCCCTTGAGCACGGCGCCCTTGAGCCCGACGATCGTGGTGTTGGAGCCGACGGCCAGCTCGACCCGCTCGGCCTGCCTGGCCGCCGACGCCTGGCGGGCCTCCTCCTGGGGGCCGCTGGGCCTCGCGCCACCCCAGGTGCGCGGGTCGTAGGCGGCCAGATACTTCCTCAGGTCGTAGCCGTCGGTGGCGTAGTCGGCGCAGTCGAGCTTCTCGCCGTCGTCGGACGTGTTGGCGTCGATGGTCCCGGCGATCCGGATGATCTTCGGGGTGGCGCTGCCGCCGTCGAGCGCGCGGACCAGCTCGCTCCGGGTGCGTACGGTCAGGACGTGGGCGTCGTCGGCGGTGGAACCCCCCGTGGTACCACCGTCGGCGGCCGCCCAGCCGTCGTCCGCCGCGAGCGTGTCCCGGCTGATGTCCCGGTCGGCGCCCCGGGCCTCGGCCCCGGCCGGGGTGGTGAGCGTGAGGCCCACCACCCCCGCGAGGGCGACCACTCGCACACCCCTCCGCCGAGGGGTCGGCAGACTCATCCCTTCACCGCCCCGGCGCTGAAGCCCGTGATGAGCCACTTCTGGATGAAGGCGAAGACGATGACCACCGGGACGGCGGCGATGATGCCACCGGCCGCCAGCGCGCCCAGGTCGACGCTGTCCGCGCTGAGCAGGGTGTTCAGGCCGACCGGGATGGTCTGCTTCTCCTGGTTGCTGAGGAACATCAGGGCGAAGAGGAAGTGGTTCCAGGAGTGCACGAAGGCGAAGGAGCCGACGGCGATCAGGCCGGGCCGCAGCAGCGGCAGCACGACCACCCGGAACGCGGTGAAGCGGTTGCAGCCGTCCACCCAGGCCGCTTCCTCCAGCGAGTACGGCACGTTCTTGATGAAGTTGCTGATCAGGATGATCGACAGCGGCAGCTGGAAGACCGTCTCGGCGAGGATGACACTGCCGAGCGAGTTGATCATCTGCAGCTCGGCGAAGATCTGGAACAGCGGGACCAGGAGCAGTGCGCCCGGGACGAACTGGGAGCAGAGCAGCGCCAGCATGAACCAGCGCTTGACCTTGAAGTCGAACCGGGCGAGGGCGTAACCGCCGGCCAGGGCGACGAGCGTGGTCATCAGCAGGGTGACGACACCGACCAGCACGCTGTTCTGGAAGTAGGTGCCGAAGCTGCGTTCGTTCCAGACCTTCTCGAAGTGCTCGAAGGTGACGGGCCAGGGCACGAGCGAGGTCGAGCCGGGCTTGCGGAGCGCGAACAGCAGGATCCAGTAGAAGGGGACGAGGGTGAAGACCAGGTAGATCGACAGCGGGAGGTAGATGTGCCAGCGGGGGACCTCGTCCCAGGCGCGGTGGACCTTGCCCGGTCGCTGCGGGGGCTCGTCGGCCGCGGGCGCGGACGTCACCGGTACGGTCCTCTCGGCGTCCTTGGTGATCACTTGGACTCGCCTCCGAACTTGCTCAGCCGCAGATAGACCATCGAGCAGAAGAGCAGGATCACGAACGCGACCGTGGTCAGGGCGGACGCGTAGCCGAAGTTGTGTGCGTCGACGGAGGTGTTGGCGATGTACAGCGGGAGGGTCGTGGTCACTCCGGCCGGTCCGCCGCCCGTCAGGGTGTACAGGAGGTCGACGTTGTTGAACTCCCACACCGCGCGCAGCAGCGTGGAGAGGATGATCGCGTCCTTCAGGTGCGGCAGCGTGATGTGCACGAACTGTCGGACGCGGCTGGCGCCGTCGACCTCGGCGGCCTCGTACAGGTCCTTCGAGATGGACTGGAGGTCGGCGAGGATGAGGATCGCGAAGAAGGGGACTCCGCGCCACAGGTCGGCGACGATCGCCGCCGAGAAGACGGTGGAGGTGTCGGAGAGCCAGCTGGTGCCGTACTCACCGACGCCCATGTCCGCGAGGTACCGGGTGATGCCGGTCTGGGAGTTGTAGAGCAGCACCCAGATCGCGGAGGTCAGCACGCCGGAGACGGCCCACGGGGAGAAGACCAGGGCGCGGCCGAGGGAACGGCCGACGAAGGTCTGGTTGACGATGAGCGCGAGGGCGAGACCGAAGAGCAGCTGCAGCGAGACCTCGACGATCACCCACTTGGCGCTGAAGACGAGGGTGTCCCAGAAGAGGGGGTCCTCGGTGAAGGCGTGGACGAAGTTGTCGAAGCCGGCGAAGCCGTTCCGCCAGGGTTTCGTGGGGTTGTAGTGCTGCAGGCTGTAGTAGAAGACGCTGATGACCGGGTAGGCGATGAAGCCCAGCATGAGCAGGGCGGCCGGCGCGATCAGCAGGTACGGCAGCCTGCGCGGGGTCGCGGAGGCACGGCGCCGCCGGGGTGGCGCGGGCGGTTTCGCCACGGCTGCGGCTTGGGCCATGACTGGGGCTCCGTTTCTGGGTGTGTCGTGGTGCGTCGTCGTGCAGGAAGCGCTTTCTCGCTGTGCATGGGTGTGCTTGATCGCGCGGTACGGGGTGCCTCTCGCTGTTGGGCCGCGGGTGCGGGTGGGTGGGGGCTTGTCACGCGGTTCCCCGCGCCCCTCCCTCCCCACCCGGCGTCACCTCGTTCAGCCCGCGTAGGGGTCCGGGACCTTGCCCGGTCTGGCCAGGAACTCGAAGTCGCAGCCGGTGTCGGCCTGGGTGATCTGGTCGTTGTAGAGGGCGCCGTAGCCGCGTTCGTAGCGGGTGGGCGGTGGGGTCCACTCGGCGCGGCGGCGCTCCAGCTCCTCGTCGTCCACGTTGAGCCGGAGAGCCCGGGCCCCGACGTCGAGGGTGATCGAGTCGCCGGTGCGGACCAGGGCGAGGGGCCCGCCGATGTACGACTCCGGTGCCACGTGCAGGACACAGGCGCCGTAACTCGTCCCGCTCATCCGGGCGTCGGAGATCCGCACCATGTCCCGTACGCCCTGCTTCAGCAGATGGTCGGGGATGGGCAGCATCCCGTACTCGGGCATGCCCGGCCCGCCCTTGGGGCCGGAGTTGCGCAGCACCAGCACGCTGTCGGCGGTGATGCCGAGCGACGGGTCGTTGATCGTCCGCTGCATGGTCCTGTAGTCGTCGAAGACGACCGCGGGGCCGGTGTGCTTCAGCAGGTGCGGCTCGGCCGAGATGTGCTTGATGACCGCGCCGTCCGGACAGAGGTTGCCCCGTAGGACGGCGACCCCGCCCTCGGTGGCGACCGGGTTGTCGCGGGTCCGGATGACGTCGTCGTCGTGCACGAGCGCGCCGTCGAGCTGTTCGCGCATCGTGTCGTGGGAGACGGTCGGCCGGTCCAGGTGCAGCAGGTCGGTGATCCGGGACAGGAACCCGGGAAGACCCCCCGCGAAGTGGAAGTCCTCCATCAGGTACGTCCGACCGCCGGGCCGGACGTTGGCGAGCACCGGGACCGTACGGGCGATGCGGTCGAAGTCGTCGAGGGTGAGCTTGACGCCCGCCCGGCCGGCCATCGCGATGAGGTGGATGACCGCGTTGGTGGAGCCACCGAGGCCGAGGACGGTGGTGACGGCGTCCTCGAAGGCATCGGCGGTGAGGATGTCGCTCAACTTCCGGCCCTTGTGGACCAGTTCGACGATACGCAGACCGGCGGCGGCCGCCATGCGGTCATGGCCCGAGTCGACGGCCGGGATGCTGGACGCGCCGGGAACGGTGACCCCGAGGGCCTCGGCGGCGGCGGTGAGCGTGGAGGCCGTACCCATGGTCATGCAGTGCCCCGGCGAACGCGCGAGACCGGACTCCAGCTCGGTCATCTCGCAGTCGCCGATGAGCCCGGCGCGCTTGTCGTCCCAGTACTTCCACATGTCGGTGCCGGAGCCGAGGACCTCGTTGCGCCAGTGCCCCGGCAGCATGGGCCCGGCGGGCACGAACACGGCCGGCAGGTCGACGGAGGCCGCGCCCATGAGCAGCGCGGGCGTCGACTTGTCGCAGCCGCCCATCAGGACGGCCCCGTCGACCGGGTAGGACCGCAGCAGTTCCTCGGTCTCCATCGCCAGCATGTTGCGGTAGAGCATCGGGGTCGGCTTCTGGAAGGTCTCGGAGAGCGTCGAGACCGGGAACTCCAGCGGGAAACCGCCCGCCTGCCAGACACCCCGCTTGACCGCCTGCGCGCGATCCCGGAGGTGCACATGACAGGGGTTGATGTCCGACCACGTGTTGAGGATCGCGATGACCGGCTTGCCGAGGTGCTCCTCGGGGAGGTAGCCGAGCTGGCGGGTACGGGCTCGGTGGCTGAAGGAACGCAGTCCGTCGGTGCCGTACCACTGGTGGCTTCGGAGTTCTTCGGGCTTCTTCATGTCGGCCGGCTCGCTCATATCGACCACCCGGCCACGATGGCGGCGACCTCGGAGCGTTCTTCCTCGGGCAACTGCTTGCTGGGGGCCCGGACGTCGCGGAGGCAGAGGCCGAGGGAGGCGAGGGCCTCCTTGACGACGGTGACGTTGTTGGCGGAGCCGTTGGCGGCGCGCAGTTCCTCGAAGCGGCGGATCTGCTCCCAGACCTTCATCGCGGCCGGGAAGTCGCCCGATCGAAGCGCTTCGATCATGTTCAGCGAGACGGCCGGGGCGACGTTCACCAGTCCCGACGTGAAGCCCGTGGCGCCGGCCGAGAAGTAGGAGGGCGCGTACGGCTCGGCGAGGCCGGCCACCCAGACGAAGCGCTCCAGGCCGGCGTCGCGGGCGAAGGCGGCGAAGCGCGCGGCGTCCGGCACGGCGTACTTGACGCCGATGACGTTCGGGCAGGCGTCGGCGAGTTCGGCGAGGCGTTCGCCGGTGAGCTGGGCGTTGCGGATGTAGGGCACGACGCCCAGTTCGGGCACGGCCTCCGCGATCGACCGGTGGTAGTCGACCCAGCCGCGCTGCGAGACGTACGGGTGCACCGGCTGATGGACCATCACCATCTGCGCCCCGGCCTCCCGGGCGTGCTCGGCGGAGGCGACGGCGGTCGGCACGTCGTGCCCCACGCCGACCAGGACGACGGCCCGGTCGCCGACCTCGTCCATGGTCAGCTCGGTGACCAGGCGGCGCTCCTCGGGGGTGAGGGCGTAGAACTCACCGGTGTTGCCGTTCGGGGTGAGGGTGGTGATCCCGCCGTCGAGCAGCCGACGCAGCAGGGCCCGGTGGGCGCCCTGGTCGACGGTGCCGTCCTCGGCGAACGGAGTCACCGGGATCGCCACCACGTCGGCCAGAGCCGTCCGTTGGGTCTCGAACGTCACGCTGCTCATGGATGACCTTCCTCTGCAAGGAGCTCTTGGAGGACTGCGGAGGGCTGGCGGGCCGCCGCGTCGTGCGGCTCCGCCGTGCCTCGTGGACTCGGGGGCTTGCTGGTCCTGCGGGCTTGCCGGTCATGCGTGGCTTGCTGGTCCTACGGGCGTACCGGTCGGGCTCACGGGTCGTGCGGGCTCACTGGGCCTGCTGTTCCTCGCGGACCCCCGGGAAGGCCCGTTCCACGAACGAGGCGATGTGCGCGTACAGGGCCGCGGCGGCACCGTCGGCGTCGCCGTCCAGGGCGAGCCGCAGGATCTCCCGGTGCTCGGCGGCCTCCCGCTCCCAGGAGGGGTCGGCGGCCCAGGCGACGGCCGAGACCAGGGCGGCCTGGTCGCGCACCTCGTCGAGCATCCGGCCGAGCAGCGGATTGCCGCACGGCACGTACAGCGCGCGGTGGAACTCACGGTTGGCCAGCGATCGTTCGGCGGTGTCCGTGGCCTCGTCGGCCCTGGTCAGCGCGTCACTCGCCGCGTCCCACGGGACACCGCGCCGCACCGAGCGACGCAGCGCCTCCGGCTCCAGGAGCAGCCGCACGTCGTAGACCTCGCGCGCCATGTCCGCGTCCACCATGCGCACCGTGACGCCCTTGTACTGGCTCATCACGACGAGTCCGGTCCCGGCCAGCGTCTTGAGCGCCTCTCGGACGGGCGTCTTGGACACCCCGAACTGCGCGGCCAGCTCGGTCTCGACCAGGGCCTGACCGGGCGTCAACTGCCCGGTGAGGATGCGGTGCTTGATCCCCTCCAGCACGAACTGCGTGCGGGACGGGATCGGCATGGGCACAGAGGTCATGCGCGCCTCTCGGATCTCACGTATGCGATCTCACGTATGGGATCTCCCATATCGCGTCTCATATATGACGTACGAAGTACGACGCGTTGAAGGTAGGGAGGGCGCCCGTGTTTCGTCAATGCTTCTGACAGAAGAAGATGTGCGCGCCGTCACATGATCTTGGTGTCACACGAGGGATTCACACGGTGTGGGTGTCACCCACGCGCGCGCTCTCGGTCGGGCCACCGAAGACCACCGCCGCCCGCCCGGTCGCCCCCTCCGGGGTGAGCGTGGGCCCCACATGGGTGACCAGCAGCCGGCCGGCGCCCTTGGCGTACCTCCCGGCCTCCTCCGGGGTGAGATGCACCCGGGGTTCGCCTTCGCGATGCGTGTCGATGTCCGCCTCGCACAGGAACAGGTCGGCGCCGGCGGCCAGCGCGCTCAGCTCGTCGCACGGTCCGCTGTCCCCCGAGTAGGCGAGAACCCGCCCCTGGCACTCGGTGCGCAGCCCGTACGCCTCCACGTCGTGGACGACGGCGCGGGCGGTGAGCGTGAGGTTCCAGTGTCTGGCGGTGTGGCCGTCGTACAGGGGTCGGAAGTCGAACACCCCGTTGAGGAAGGAGCTGTCCGACCGCCCGAGGAAGCCCGCGACCCGGGCGGCGCAGTCACCGGGCGCGTAGACCGGCAGCGGCGCCGGCAGGATGAGGCCGCCGTAGGCGAACCCGTAGGCCGCGGCCAGCAGATCCGCGCAGTGGTCCGCGTGCAGATGCGAGATCCAGATCGCCGTGAGCCGAGTGGGATCCGTGTGCCGCTGCAACTCGGCGAACGTACCGAAGCCCGCGTCCACCCATATCTCGGCGCCCCCGCCGCGCAGCAGATACCCGGAAGGCCGGCCGGCCCGGGCCGGGGTGCGGTGAGGCGGTGCCGAGGACGGTGAGGCTCAGGGGCATGCTCGGGAGCGTACGGACGCGGGCGGGGGCGCGCGCCGCGTTTGTACGTTCTTTCGTGGGTTGCTCATGGTGTTGCTCGCCGGGTGGCCGCTATGGCTTCCACTGAGGATCACGTCCGCTCAGACCGATCACCCGGTCCAGCAGCGGCTCGTCGTCCGGGACGGGCACCACGGGGCCGAAGATCTCGCCGCGCGACGGGTCGTCGACCGAGGCTTCGAGGAAGGAGTGCGTCGCGGCGAGGGCCGGCGGATCGGCTTCGTACGGCTGACCGGTCGCGCGAGCGAGGTCCCAGCCGTGCACGACGAGTTCGTCCGTCGCCACGGCCCCGGCGACGTCCCCCGGCAGCGGCACCCCGCCCGCCCTTGTCTCACCGGTCCACGCGGCCGGGTCCCGCCAGACCTCCGCCAACTCGTCGAGCACCCGGGGCAGGGCCTCGCGCCAGTCGGGCCCGATGTCCGGCAGCGCCGCCTGCGGGGCGGTGTCCGTCGTGACCCCCAGCTCCTTGCGGCCCGCGTCCCGGAAGGCGGTGGCGAGCCCGAGCAGATGCCCGAGGAGGTGGCGCACCGCGTACTGCGGGCACGCGGTGGGGCCGGAGAGCTGGTCGTCCCGGACGGCGGCGACGAGCCGGGCGACGATCCGGGCCTGCGGGCCGAGGTCGAGGGAGGTGGGGCCGTGGTCGGTCATGCGGTACTCCTTCACCGGTCTTCGTCGTTCGTGTTCGGTAGACCCCCGGCGCCCCGAGAACTCATCGCCCGCGGACCACCCACCTTTCCGGGTGACGATTCCTAGGGCATCCGCCCGATCCCCGGGCCGGGGCCTTAGCGCCACGCTCACCAGCCATGACTTCCACGACATCCACGACATGGGCGGTGGCACGGGTGCTCCGGGACCGCGACGCGGGGCTGTATCTGGCCGGGGTGGTGGTCTCGGGTCTCGGTTCGTCGGCGATGTGGCTGGTCGCGGGCGTCTGGGTCAAGGACCTCACCGGCTCGGACGCGCTGGCGGCGCTGTGCGCGGTGATGCTGTGGGCGCCGCTGCTCGCCGGGCCCGTGCTGGGCACCCTCGCGGACCGCCCCCGCCGCCGTGCGCTCCTCATCACCACCGATCTCGCCCTGGCCGCCCTCCTCCTCACCCTCTTCGCCGTCGACGCCCCGGGCGACCTGTGGCTCCTCTACGCCGTCCTTCTCGTATACGGGACGGCGGGCGTCGTCCACGACGCGGCGGAGTCGGCCCTCGTCGCCACCACCGTCGCCCCTTGCCTCCTCGGCGACTTCAACGGTCTGCGCATGACGGCGAACGAGGGCATGAAGCTGCTGGCTCCCCTGGCGGGGGCGGGTCTGTACGCGGCGTACGGCGGAGCGACGGTGGCCCTGCTGGACGCGGTGTCGTTCGTCGCGGCCGCGGGGTTGTACGGGCTGGTGCGGGAGCGGGCCGGGCACCGGGAGCGGGGCCCGGGCCGGGCGGCGGACTCCCGCCCCGCTGGACGGACCGCCCCCGGCTCACGCGCCCGCCCTGCCGAAGGCCCCCGCCCTGCCGAAGACGTCCCCACGGCCGAAAGCCCCCGCACCACCGAAGACGCCCCCACGGCCGAAAGCCCCCGCACCGCCGAAGACGTCCCCACGGCCGAAAGCCCCCGCACCGCCGAAAACGTCCCCACGGCCGAAAGCCCCCGCACCACCGAAGACGCCCCCACGGCCGAAAGCCCCCGCACCGCCGAAAACGTCCCCACGGCCGAAAGCCCCCGCACCGCCGAAGACGTCCCCACGGCCGAAAGCCCCCGCACCGCCGAAAGCCCCCGCACCGCCGAAAACGTCCCCACGGCCGAAGGCAGCCGCACCGCCGAAGGCGTCCGCCGTCTTCTCACCGACCCGCGCCTACGCCCCCTCGTGCTGGCAGGCGGCACGACCATGCTGCTGTCGGGGGTCAACGGCTCCCTGATCTTCGCGGTGGTCGAGTCCCTCGGCCGCTCCCCCGCCCACGCCGGCCTCCTCCACGTCGCCCAGGGCGCCGGATCGATCGTCGTCGGCCTGACCACGGGCCTCCTCCTGCGCCGCCTGGGCGAGCGCCGTTTCGCCGCGTACGGGATCGCCCTGACCGGGGTGGCGGTGGCGCTGCGCGCCGTACCCGACGACACGGTGGCCCTCGGGTGCGGCGCGGCCATCGGCGCCGGTCTGCCGTGTGTCCTCGTCGCGACACTCACCGCGGTCCAACGCCACACGCCACCCCACCTGCTGGGCCGGGTCACGGCCACCGCCCACACGCTGCTGTTCGCCCCGACGGCGGTGGGCATGGCGATCGGCGCGGCCCTGGTGGGACCGGTCGACCTCCCGGTGCTGTCGGTGACGGTGGGGGCCGTCTTCCTCCTGCCGGCGGCCGCGCTGCTGCGCCGTCGCTGAGCCGTGCGGGACCCTGTACGCATGGGCAGGGTGATCTGCGACATCACGATCTCGCTCGACGGCTACTCGGCGGGGCACCACCAGACCGAGGAACGCCCGTTCGGCGACGACGGCGGCGACGGCTCGGGCGCCGCGCTGCACGCCTGGATGTTCGACGCCCCCGAGGAGAACCGGGCCGAGATCGACCGGTTGAACACGGCCGGGGCCTTCGTCATGGGGCGCAACATGTTCGGCCCGGTGCGCGGCGCGTGGGACCGGCCGTGGAACGGCTGGTGGGGCGACGATCCGCCGTTCCACGCGCCGGTGTTCGTCCTCACCCACCACCCGCGCACCCCGCGGCCGATGGCCGGCGGCACCACGTTCCACTTCGTGACGGAGGGCATCACCGCCGCGCTGGCCGGGGCCCGCGCGGCGGCCGGCGAGGGCGACGTCACGATCCTCGGTGGGGCGACGACCGTCAACCAGTACCTGACCGCCGGCCTCGTCGACGAACTACGGCTGCACATCGCCGCGTTCACCCTCGGCTCCGGCACCCGGCTCTTCGAGGGCGTCCCCCCGCTGGACCTGAGGCAGCTGACCTCCCGCTCGACGACGCTGGTCACCCACCTGACCTACCGCGTGCTCTGAGCCGGGCGGGCACCGCGATCCGGCCCCGTCGGCTCACCCCACCGCCGTCAACGCCTCCCGCACCGCCGCCAGGTCCTGGTCGGAGGCCAGACCCGCGTGGTACAGCCGGAGTTCGGTCGCGCCCAGCTCCGCCGCCCGGCCCGCGTCCTCGGCCAGGGTGACCGGGCTGCCGCCCATGCCCGACACGATGCCGAAGTTGGCGGCCAGTACGGCGCCCTCCGCGCCGACCTCGGCGAAGGCGGGCAGCAGACCCGGCCCGCCCGCGCACGGGACGACGACGCCGTCCGCCACACGGAGGATGTGCTCGGGGTCGACCCCGGGGTTCGCACCGCAGTGGTACGGCACCGGGTCGGCGTGCAGCAGGATCCGGAACCCCGCGGGCGCGGCGGCGCGCACCGCCTCGACAGCCGTCTCCTGGAGGGAGCGGGCGATCGCGTCCCGCCACGCGCGCGTGGCCGCCGCCCGCTCCGCGCCGAGCAGCTTCTCCACGGCCGGCCAGCCCTCGTCGACGGCGTCGCCCCGCCACAGCGGTTCCAGCGCGCCCCGGACGCCCGCCGCCAGTTCCTCGGGGTCCCGGCCGGCTTCGGCGTAACCGGCGCGGCAGGTCCCGCAGAAGCAGAGCGACATCAGGTACTGCCCGGCGTCCCCGAGACCGACGCCGCCCGTCTTGTCGTGGGCGTGGAGGTGGGAGAACCCGTACCAGCCGAGCGACTCCAGTTCCGTGCCGCGGGCGCCCGGCCGGACCGCCGCCTCCACGGCCAGGTCGACGAGGTACTCCCGGGTCGCCTCCTGCGCGACGCACGGGGCCCACGGATACCGGTCGCCGTAGGCGTTGACCACGGAGGTCGAGGGGTGCTCGGCGCCGAGCCGGGAGTTGTGGGCGAGGACGACCCAGGTGTGCACGTCGAGACCGGCGTGCGCGAGGGCCGTCGCCGCCTCGCCGAACGCGTCACCCGGCGCCCACTCCCCCGCCGTGTACGGCCGCAGCGTACGGCCCTCCCAGCGCGCGCCCGGCGGGTACAGGACGGCCGCGTGCTCGGCGGTGACGATGCGCCGGCGGGGGTGGCGGGGGGTGAGCGCGCGGGTGGAGTGGTACGCGGAGGCGAGCGTCACCTGTCGTACGCCCAGCCCCGCGATGCGCTCCGCGGCGGCCGGGTCCCCGTTGACGTCCCACGGGTAGACGAACGTCGACGCCTTCACTTGCCCTCCTGGCACTCTTCCAGCAGCGCGTGTCCGCGCTCGATCAACTGGCCCAACTGCTTGACGTGTTCCTCGGCCGGCTCGTGCAGCGGCGGCCGTACGCCGCCCACGTCCAGTCCCCGTAGCCGTACCCCGGCCTTGACCAGTGACACGGCATAGCCCCGGCCCTTGGCGCGGAGTTCGACGAAGGGCCGGTAGAACCCGTCGAGCAGTTGTTCCACGATCGCACGGTCACCGGCTTCGAGCGCCCGGTGGAAGGCGAGGGCGATCTCCGGGACGAAGCAGAAGACGGCCGACGAGTACAGGGGGACCCCGACGCCGCGGTACGCGGGCTGGGTCAGCTCGGCGGTCGGCAGGCCGTTGAAGTAGAGGAAGTCACCGGTGGTCGGGGCCTCGGCGCGTACCGCGCTCACGATCCGTGTCATCAGGTCCAGGTCGCCGACGCCGTCCTTGAGGCCGACGATCCCTTCGGTGCGGGCCAGTTCGACGACGGTCTGCGGGGTGAGGACCGCGTTGTCGCGCTGGTAGACGACGACCGGGAGGGAGGTCGCGGCGGCCAGTTCCCGGTAGTGGCGCAGCAGCCCTTCCTGGGCGGCCACGACGAGGTACGGCGGCAGGGCGAGCAGGCCGTCGGCGCCCGCCTCCTCGGCGAGGCGGGCGTAGCGCACGGCGAGGGCGGTGCCGTAGCCCGCGCCGGCCACCACGGGCACCCGGCCGGCCGTCTCCGTGACGGCGGCCCGTACGCAACTCTGGAACTCCTCGGGCGTGAGCGCGTGGAACTCGCCGGTGCCGCAGGCGACGAAGACGGCTGCCGCCCCGGCGTCGACGCCCTGGCGGACGTGCGCGCGACAGGCGTCGAGATCGACGGCGCCGTCCGGGCCGTACGCCGTGACGGGGAAGAACAGCGGTCCGCTGGGGACCCTGAGCCGGGCGGTGAGAGGGGCTGACGTCACGGGGGCTCCCAAGTCCGGGCCGAGGTCGACGGTCCGAGCCGACGTCGACGCGCAGGTCCATGTCGCTGATCAATGTTTACATTTCTGAACAGGAGCACGCTAAGGCGCCCCCGCGGGGCCGGTCAAGCCGAACAACCCCCACCGCACCAGCCATTTCCCGCCCTCGCGTCCCCCTTGACGCGCGCGACCGCACTCCTTAGCGTGTCCATGAATGTGAATACCGGACGCCCATGTGCACGGTTGGCGATGCAAGGAGATCCGCGGATGCCCGCTCCCCGCACCGTTCTGCTCACCGGCGCCGCCGGTGGACTCGGCACCCTGATGCGGGACCTGCTCCCGGCCCACGGCTACGAGCTGCGCCTGTTGGACCTGATGCCCGTCGAGGGCGCGCCGGACGCGATCACGGCCGACCTCGCCGACAAGGAGGCCGTACGCGAGGCCGTACGGGGCGTCGACGCGATCATCCACCTCGCGGGCATCTCGCTGGAAGCCTCCTTCGAGAAGATCCTCAAGGCGAACATCGAGGGAACCTACAACCTGTACGAGGCCGCCCGCGAGGAGGGCGTGCCCCGTGTCGTCTTCGCCTCCTCCAACCACGCGGTGGGCTTCACGCCCCGCCCCGGGGACGGGGGCCCGCTGATCCCGGTCGACACCCCGCACCGCCCCGACACCTTCTACGGCCTGTCCAAGTCCTTCGGCGAGGACCTGGCCCAGCTCTACTGGGACAAGCACGGCCTGGAGACGGTGTCGGTGCGCATCGGCTCCTGCTTCCCCGAACCCACCAGCGTCCGCATGCTCTCCCTGTGGATGAGCCCGGCCGACGGCGCCCGCCTCTTCCACGCGGCCCTGACCGCCGAGCACGTCGGCCACACCGTCGTCTACGGCTCCTCCGCCAACACCCGCCTGTGGTGGGACCTCTCCACCGCCCGCGCCCTCGGCTACGAGCCGAGGGACGACTCCGAGCCGTACGCCGAGAAGCTCATCGCCGAACAGGGCGAGCTGGACCCCCGGAACGAGGCCCACGCCAACCTGGGCGGCCACTTCGTGAACGACCCGCCGATCTGGCCCCACTGACCGGACCGGCGGCGACCCAAGGGTTCGTACGTCGTACGGGAAACGAGGGCCGTACGTCGTGCGGAAGGAGCGGGCGGGCACCGAACGGGCCCGCCCGCTCCCGTATCCGGGCACGCCCGTTGCCCGATCCCCCCTCCCCCGCAGGTCCGCGACGGGCCCCGGTTGCGTGAAACGGTCAGGGGCGGGCAGCATCGGACGTGCAACAGGCCTGGTCGGCGCCGCGCACCCGCTGTAGAACTTCCCCCAGGGCCCGCAGCGGGCCCGAACGGGCAGCAGCACGGCGAGGCGAGGGAGAGCGGGTGTCGGCCATGAGCGCGGAGGAAAGGCAGCGCGAGATCGTCCGGGCCGCCCGCCGCACGGGCGCGGTCGACGTCGCCGAACTCGCCGTCGAACTGGGCGTCGCCAAGGAGACCGTACGGCGTGATCTGCGCGCCCTGGAGGACCACGGACTGGTCCGCCGCACACACGGCGGGGCGTATCCCGTGGAGAGCGCCGGCTTCGAGACGACGCTCGCCTTCCGCGCCACCAGCCACGTGCCCGAGAAACGCCGGATCGCCGCCGCGGCGGCCGAGCTGCTGGGCGACGCGGAGACGGTCTTCGTCGACGAGGGCTTCACCCCACAGCTCATCGCCGAGGCACTGCCCCGGGACCGGCCGCTGACCGTGGTCACCGCCTCGCTCGCCACGGCGGGCACCCTCGCCGAGGCCGGCAACACCACCGTGCTGCTGCTCGGCGGCCGGGTGCGCCCCGGCACCCTCGCCACGGTCGACCACTGGACGACGAGGATGCTGGCCGGCTTCGTCATCGACCTGGCATACATCGGCGCCAACGGCATCACGCGCGACCACGGCCTCACCACCCCCGACCCGGCCGTCAGCGAGGTCAAGGCCCAGGCGATCCGCGCCTCCCGGCGCACGGTCTTCGCGGGCGTCCACACCAAGTTCGGCGCGGTCAGCTTCTGCCGGTTCGCCGAGGTGGGCGACCTGGACGCGATCGTCACCAGCACCCTGCTGCCGACGTCGGAGGCCCACCGTTACTCACTGCTGGGCGCCCAGGTCATCCGCGTCTGAGGACCACCGGCCCACTCCCCACCCCTCCCCCGCCGCGAAGAACCCCCGTCCCGAAACCCTCACCCCGAGGGATCACACGAACCCCACAACCCACGAACCCCCTCATGCACATCCCGCGCCGCGAAGAACCCCTTTTCTCCCCATACGTCCAGGAGCGATCCATGCGAATCCCGAGCCGACGGAGGCCGCGCGCACTCGCCGCGGTCGCCGCAGGGACGCTGCTCGCCCCGCTTCTCTCCGGCTGCTGGACCGGGGCGGGCGGGGCGGGATCCGGCGGCGACGCCATCAATGTGCTGATGGTCAACAACCCCCAGATGCAGGAACTGCAGAAGCTCACGGCCGCGCACTTCACCAAGCGGACCGGCATCGAGGTGAACTTCACCGTGCTGCCGGAGAACGACGTCCGCGACAAGATCAGCCAGGACTTCGCCAACCAGGCGGGCCAGTACGACGTGGCCACGCTCAGCAACTACGAGATACCCATCTACGCCCGCAACGGCTGGCTCGAGGAACTGGACCCCTACGTCGCGAAGGACCCGGCCTTCGACCAGCAGGACATCCTGAAGCCGATGCGCCAGTCCCTGACCGGCGACGACGGCAAGCTCTACGGGCAGCCGTTCTACGGCGAGTCGTCCTTCCTGATGTACCGCAAGGACGTCTTCGCCGAGCGGGGCCTCACCATGCCCGAACACCCCACCTGGCGGCAGGTCGCCGACCTCGCCGCGAAGGCCGACGGGGCCGAGGACGGCATGAAGGGCATCTGTCTGCGCGGCCTGCCCGGCTGGGGCGAGGTCATGGCGCCCCTCACCACCGTCGTCAACACCTTCGGCGGCACCTGGTTCGACAAGGACTGGAAGGCCCGGCTCGACTCCCCCGAGTTCGAGCGCGCGACCAGGTTCTACGTGGATCTCGTGCGCGAGCACGGCGAGTCCGGCGCCGCCCAGGCCGGCTTCGCCGAGTGCCTCAACAACATGACCCAGGGCAAGGTCGCCATGTGGTACGACGCCACGTCCGCGGCCGGTTCCCTGGAGGCGGCCGACTCCCCGGTGAAGGGCAAGGTCGGCTACGTACCGGCGCCGGTCGAGAAGACCGAGTCCTCCGGCTGGCTCTACACCTGGGCCTGGGGCATCCAGCAGGCCTCCCGGAACCCGGACAAGGCCTGGAAGTTCGTCTCCTGGGCGTCGAGCAAGGAGTACGAGGAACTGGTCGGCGACGAGATCGGCTGGTCGAACGTGCCCGCCGGCAAGCGGGAGTCGACGTACGCGAACCCGGACTACCGCGAGGAGGCCGCCGCCTTCCAGGAGATGACCCGCGAGGCCATCGAGGGAGCCCGGCCCACCGACCCCGGGGTGCAGCCGCGCCCCGCGCCCGGCATCCAGTTCGTCGGCATCCCCGAGTTCACCGACCTCGGCACCAAGGTCTCCCTGGAGATCAGCGCGGCCATCGCCGGACGCCAGTCCGTCGCGTCGGCCCTGAGGACGTCGCAGGAGCTCGCCGAGCAGATCTCCGAGGAGTACGAGGGACGATGACCGCGACCACGACAGCGCCGATGGCGGCGAACCCCGTACGCACCCGGGGCACACCGAACGCCCGGCTGCGCGCCTGGGCGACCCGCGCCCCGCTCCTGCCCGCCCTGATCTTCATGATCGTCGTGACCCAGCTCCCGTTCGTGGCCACGCTGGTGATCTCCTTCTTCGACTGGAACTCCCTCTACCCGGACGCCCGCGCCTTCACCGGCCTCGCCAACTACGGCGAGGTCCTCACCGACCCCGACCTGCGCCGCTCGGTGTGGACGACGATCCTGCTCACCGTCGCCGTGGTCCTCGCCAGCCTCGTCCTCGGTCTGGCCCTCGCCCTGCTGCTCGACCGGAGGTTCCGGGGCCGGGGCATCGTCCGCACCCTCCTCATCGCCCCCTTCCTGGTGGTCCCGGTGGCGGCGGCCCTCCTCTGGAAGCATGTGCTCTACAACCCCGAATACGGCCTGTTCAACGGGTTGTTGCACTATGTCGGCGGCCCCCAGCCGGACTGGATCTCGGACACCCCGCTGCTCGCGGTCGAGGCCTCCCTGGTGTGGCAGTGGACGCCGTTCATGATGCTGATCCTGCTGGCGGGACTGCAGTCCCGGGACCACCAGCAGATCGAGGCGGCCCGGGTCGACGGCGCGAGCGACTGGCAGATCTTCCGCCATCTGACGCTCCCGCACCTGCGCCGTTACCTCGAACTGGGCGCGCTGCTGGGCTCGATCTACATCGTGCAGAACTTCGACGCGGTCTTCACGATCACCTCCGGCGGCCTGGGCACCGCGAACCTGCCGTACACCGTCTACCAGACCTTCTACCAGGCACACGAGAACGGCCTCGCCTCGGCCGCGGGCGTCCTGGTCGTCATCGGCTCGATCATCATCGCGACGTTCGCCCTGCGCGTGGTGTCGTCGCTGTTCCGCGAGGAGGTGTCGCGCGGATGAGCGACACGACGACAGACATGTACCGCACGAGGACGGGGGCGCGCGGCACGACCGCGGACACACGCCCGGCGCGTTCCCGCCGGGCCCGGGGCGCCGGCCTCGGCGTGGCCGCCTGGCTGCTCGGCCTCCTCTTCTTCCTCCCCATCGCCTGGATGGTCCTGACCTCGCTGCACTCGGAGCCGGACGCGGCGACCAACCCCCCGTCCTGGGCGGCCTCCCTGACCCTCGACGGCTACCGGGAGTTCTTCGGCGTGGGCGGCGGGGCCAGCCCCTGGCCGGCCCTGATCAACTCGACGGTGGCGTCCCTGGCGTCGACGCTGCTGGTCCTCCTCCTCGCCTTCCCGGCGGCGTACGCGCTGTCGATCCGGCCGGTGAAGAAGTGGACCGACGTCCTGTTCTTCTTCCTCTCCACGAAGATGCTGCCGGTGGTGGCGGGCCTGCTCCCCCTGTACCTCTTCGCGAAGAACACGGGCCTGCTGGACAACATCTGGCTCCTCGTCCTGCTCTACACCTCCATGAACCTGCCGATCGCCGTCTGGATGATGCAGTCCTTCCTGGCGGAGGTCCCGGTGGCGGTGATCGAGGCCGCGCAGTTGGACGGCGCCCGGCTTCCCACGGTGCTGGCCCGGGTGGTGGCGCCGATAGCGGCCCCCGGCATCGCCGCGACCGCTCTGATCTGCTTCATCTTCAGCTGGAACGAACTGCTGTTCGCGAGGGTGCTGACCGGTGTCGTCGCCGAGACCGCCCCCGTCTTCCTGACCGGCTTCATCACCAGCCAGGGCCTGTTCCTGGCCAAGGTGTGCGCCGCGTCGCTCGTCATCTCCCTGCCGGTGCTCGCCGCGGGGTTCGCCGCCCAGGACAAGCTCGTCCAGGGCCTCTCCCTGGGAGCCGTCAAATGAAGGCCGCCGTCATCGAGTCCGTGGGCAAGGCCGTCGTCGCCGAGGTCCCGGACCCGACACCGGGCCCCCGCGAGGTCGTCGTCGAGGTCGCCGCGTGCGGTCTGTGCGGCACCGATCTGCACATCCTCCAGGGCGAGTTCGCCCCGAAGCTGCCGATCGTGCCGGGGCACGAGTTCGCGGGCGAGGTGGTGGGCGTGGGCGGCGGGGTCACGGAGCTCTCCGTGGGCGACCGGGTGGCCGTCGACCCGTCCCTGTACTGCCACGAGTGCCGCTACTGCCGCACCGGCCACAACAACCTCTGCGAGCGGTGGGCCGCGATCGGGGTCACCACGGCGGGAGGCGCGGCGCAGTACGCGGTGGCGCCGGTGGCGAACTGCGTCCGGCTCCCGGAGCACGTCCGTACGCAGGACGCGGCACTCGTGGAGCCGCTGTCCTGCGCGGTACGGGGCTACGACGTCCTGCGCACCCGCCTCGGCGCCCACGTCCTCATCTACGGCTCGGGCACGATGGGCCTGATGATGCTGGAGCTCGCGAAGCGGACGGGCGCGGCGAGCGTGGACGTGGTCGACGTGAACCCCTCCCGCCTGGAGACCGCCCGCCGGCTGGGCGTCTCGGCGTCCGCCGCCGGCCCCGACGAACTGGACCGGCCGCAGGGCTGGGACGTGGTGATCGACGCGACGGGCAACGCCGCCGCCATCCAGGACGGCCTGGACCGGGTGGCCAAGGCCGGCACCTTCCTGCAGTTCGGAGTGGCCGACTACGCGACACGGGTCACGATCGACCCCTACCGCATCTACAACCAGGAGATCACCATCACGGGCTCCATGGCCGTCCTGCACAGCTTCGAACGCGCGGCGGAACTCTTCGCGGGCGGTGTCCTGGACCCGGACGTCTTCATCAGCGACCGTCTCCCTCTGGACGAGTACCCGCAGGCCCTGGACCAGTTCGCCTCGGGCATCGGCCGCAAGATCGTGGTGATCCCCTGAGGGCACCCCGCCCGGCGCGGGTCCGGCGGTGTCGCCCGCTCACTTCTCCACGAAGACGATGTCCTTGCACGGGCGGGTCATCTTCACCGTGTTGTCGGTGGTGACCTCGACGATGTGGTGCAGGCCCCGGTGGAGCCTGCCGGAGTCCGGGAGGCGGTACTCGTCCTGGGCTCCGGCCAGGAAGGCGCGGAAGCAGGCCAGGGAGGGTGCCGGGCCCGCGAAGTCCAGGTAGTCCTTCAGGCGGCGGAACAGCTTCGGCAGGATCACCGCACCGGTCTTGTCGTCCGTCAGGGAAGCCATTCCCAGGACCTTCACGCCGTCGAGAGTCCTGTCGACCTTCCACACACCGATCTCGGACGCTATCGCCTTCTCCGCGGCTTCGGCGAGCAGTTCGCGCAGGGGGAAGGGCAGGCCCGAGTAGAAGGTCGGGTAGGCCAGACCGAGCAGGAGCAGGCGGTGGTTGGCGGTGCGCTTCAGCAGGTCCTCGTCGACGCCCGTCCAGTAGCCGCTGTGGACGGGCGGTGTGCCCTTGCCGACGAAGCCCACGCAGCGGCCGTAGGTGTCGGCGCCCCGGGTGAGGATCCAGCCGGGCACGCTGTCCGGCACGGTGGCGACGGTCTCGTCGTCGTCCCGGAGAACGGTCTTGAAGTCGAGGAACTTCAGCAGTTGGTCGGCGGCCGCGTGAGCGAGACCCCTTGGCTGGTGCTCCACGTGCGGCTCCTCGCCGTAGTGGGTCTCCAGGGCGTCGATCCCTTCGAGCCGGATACTCGCGCGCCCGTCGGCCTTGGGCACGATCGGTGTGTCGCCGGGGACCAGCCTCCAGTCATCCACGTCGTCCGGGATGAAGGGGAGCGTGTCCCCGTCCGGCTTGGCACCCCCCTCGACCTTGAACCTTCCTCTGATCAGCAGCATGGCCATGGCGGCACCTTTCCTCACGGACGTCACTGTGGGTATGCATCCCACGGACAGCGCACACGCGGACGCATGTCCCAAGCTAGGACAAAAGACGCCAACCGGCCCTTTCGGGAGGACTGAGCATGGAAAGGGGGCCTGGCCGGTGGGACCGTGCCGCCCTCCGCGGAGCCCTCGCCGCACCACCCCCACCCACCCCACCCACACGGCCCCAACCTGGACGGTAAGGGAACGGTAAAGCGGCTTGAATCGTTCTCCCGGCATGACCGCTATGACCCCCGGCTCGAACATCCCGCTGCCCGTCACCCGCGTCGCGGTGGACGTCGCCGCGCCCGTGCGGCTCGACGTCTCGGGCCTGCTGCTCACCGCCGACGGCAAGGTCCGCTCGGACGACGACTTCATCTTCTACAACCAGCCGAGCGGCCCGGGCGTGACGTACCGCTCCGGCGGCGGCACGACCCCCGACTCGATCACGGTGGACACCACGGCCGTCCCCCCGGGCATCGAGAAGATCATCGTCACGGCCAGCCCCGACGCGGCCGGCCAGACCTTCCAGGGCGTCGAACCGACGGCCACGATCCGCGACGCGGCGAACGGCTCGGTGATCGCCACGTTCACCCCGCCGCAGCTGGGCACGGAGACGGCCCTGGTGATCGTGGAGGTCTATCTGCGCAACGGTGCCTGGAAGGCCCGCGCGGTGGGCCAGGGGTACGCGAACGGCCTCGCGGGCATCGCGACGGACTTCGGCGTCACCGTGGAGGAGCCCGCCCCGGCTCCGGCACAGCCCGTCGCCCCGCCCGCCCCCGCCATGCAGCCCCCGGCGGCCCCGGCCGCCCCGCCCGTCGACCCCCGCGTCGCCGCCACACCTCCGCCGCCCGCGGCCCCGCCCGCCCCGCCCGCGCCCGGCGCCGGCAAGATCAACCTGGACAAGGGCCGCGTCAGCCTCCAGAAGAATCAGACGGTCTCCCTGGTCAAGGGCGGCCGCCCGCTGCTCTCCCAGGTCAAGATGGGCCTCGGCTGGGAGCCGGCGTTCCGGGGCAAGGACATCGACCTGGACGCGTCGGTCATCGCGTACGGCCCCCAGCGCAACCACATCGACAGTTGCTACTTCGGCAAGCTCTCCATCGTCAACGGCGCGATCAAGCACTCCGGCGACAACCTCACGGGGGAGGGCGGCGGGGACGACGAGGTGATCGTGGTCGACCTCGGCCGGCTTCCCCAGGACGTCACCGGCCTGGTCTTCACCGTCAACTCCTTCTCCGGCCAGAAGTTCACCGAGGTCGCCAAGGCCTACTGCCGCCTCCTCGACGCCGCGACCGGCGAGGAACTGGTCCGCTTCGACCTCACCAACGCCGAGGCCCAGACCGGCGTGATGATGGCCAAGCTGATCAAGCAGTTCTCCGGCGAGTGGGAGATGACCGCGATGGGCGACTTCGTGAAGTCCCGCACGGTCAGGGGCATGGTGAAACCGGCGGCCCAGGCCCTCTGAGGGCCCGCGTACGACACTGGGCGCCCCCGCACACGGAGGGCGCCCGGTGGACGGAGAGGCGGTGGGGCCGCTCCCCCGCTCCCTACTGGATCACGCCGCTGTACGCGTTCAGCGCGGGCTGCCCGCCGAGGTGCGCGTAGAGCACGGTGGACTCCGGCCCGATCTCGCCGCGCTCGATCAGATCGATCATCCCGGCCATGGACTTGCCCTCGTAGACGGGGTCGGTGACCATGCCCTCGGTGCGCGCCGCGAGCTGCATGGCGACGAGGGTGGCGTCGTCCGGGACGCCGTAGATCCCGGCGTGGTACCGGTCGTCCAGCTCCACGTCGGCGAGGGTCAACTCCCGCTTGAGACCGATGAGTTGTCCGGTGTCGTGGGCGATCCGGGCGACCTGCTCACGGGTGGTCTCCGGCTTGGCCGAGGCATCGATGCCGATCACCCGGCGCGACCGTCCACCCGCCTCCTCCAGCGCGGCGAACCCGGCGACCATGCCGGCCTGGGTCGAGCCCGTCACCGAGCACACGATGACCGTGTCGAAGAAGACGCCCAACTCCCTCTCCTGCTCGGCCACTTCGTACGCCCAGCCGGCGAAGCCCAGGCCGCCGAGAGGATGGTCGGAGGCGCCGGCCGGAATGGCGTACGGCTTGCCGCCGCTCTCCTCGACCTCCCTGAGCGCCAGTTCCCAGCTCTCCTTGAAGCCGATGCCGAAGCCGGCCCGGACGAGCCGTACGTCTGCGCCGGCCAGCCGGCTGATCAGGATGTTGCCGACCTTGTCGTACACGGAGTCCGGCCAGTCGACCCAGCTCTCCTGCACCAGCACGCACTTGAGCCCGGTGCGGGCGGCCACGGCGGCGACCTGGCGGGTGTGGTTGGACTGCACGCCGCCGATGGAGACCAGGGTGTCGCAGCCCTGCGCGATCGCGTCGGCGACCAGGTACTCCAGCTTGCGGGTCTTGTTGCCGCCGTACGCGATACCGGAGTTGCAGTCCTCCCGCTTGGCCCAGACCGAGGCCCCGCCCAGATGGGCGGTCAGCCGCTCCAGCGGGTGCACCGGTGAGGGCCCGAAGAGGAGCGGATAGCGCTCGAAGGAAGAAAGGGACACGGGTCCTCCCGGAGTGGGTGGGGCGGGGCGGTACGTGGCGTGGTGGGGCGGGGCGGGGCGAGGTCGTGGGGGCGTCGGGTCAGCGGTCCGCTTCGAGCACGGGCGGGGCGACGGGGAGCCGGTTCGGCCGCTCGCCCAGCTCGTCGACCGCTTCGCCGACCGGTCCGTCGGCAAGCTCGTCAACCGGTCCGTCGGCAGGCTCGTCAGCCGGCTCGTCGACGAGCGCGGCCAGGCCGTGCCAGATCTCCCCCGTCACGCGGACCGCCTCGTCCGTTTCGCCGGCCGCGCAGGCCTCGATCAACTGGTCGTGCAGGCCGGCCGAGCGGCAGTTGCCGCCCTCGCCGAAGCGCCGGCGCTCCAGTCGGCGGATGAGCGGGGTGTAGCGGGCGATGGTGGCGGCGGCCGCGCGGTTGCCGCTGACCCGGACGAGGACGTCGTGGAGTTCGTCGTCGGCGACGAGGGCGGCGTCCACGTCACCGGTGCGGACGGCCGCCGCGAACCGCTCGTTGGCCGAGCGCATCGTCTCGACGTCCGCCGCGAACAGCCGGGGCACGGCGATCCGGGTGGCCAGTTCGTGCATGGCGCCGACCACGGCCGCCGCGTCCCGCACATCGGCGGCCACGACAGCCGTGACCCGTGTGTAGCTCTGCGGCTTGGTCTCCAGCAGCCCCTCGTCGACCAGCCGGGAGAACGCCTCCCGCACCGGCGCCCGCGACAGCCCCAGCAACTCCGCGAGCTCGGCGTCGCGCACCACCGCACCGGGCTCGATCTCCCCGGCCACGATGGCGTCCCGGATGGCTTGGTAGGCACGGTCCCTGAGAAGGGTGCGCCCGACCGGTCGTATGGCCTCCATGAACTGAAATGTTAGATGTCAGTGTGAAGTTCAGACAAGGGGTCGCCGGCTTTGGAGCAGCTCCAGAAGCCGGGCGGCACGGATGTGACTCGTGTTAACGTCGGGTTAATCACCCGTGTTTGGTGCGCAGAGCCTGGCAGGCTCATCTTGATCTCAGACATGGGGACCTCCACCGAGACACCCAGGTAGGTCTCCATGCTCGAACTTCACGTCACGGCATCAGAGAATGTCGCTTACTTCGTCCTCCTGCTGGCAGCGGTTGCAGGAGGCAGCCGCAAGAAGCTGCGGAGGGCGCTCCAGAAGTGGATCTCCGGCGGTAAGTAGCGTGGAGCTGCACGAAGGATGTCGTTCTATGGCTGGTGCGCGGCCATTCCGCGCACCAGCCGTTACCTGGCACCTGCCACAAGGCCGTTAACCACGAACAAGCCGGAGGGGGATGTCAGTACGCCATAAACGCTTTTGACACCGATCGACTCAACAGCCTTCACTCTGTCCAAGGCCACAGCCGCGTCGTAGCCATGCATATCGCTGCACGCCGGGGCTACGTGGCCGACCACCTGAGCCAGTCGCTCCAACTTGCGAGCTTTGTATCCTATACGAAGCTCCAGAAGACCGGCGAGACGGACCAGTGCGGTCGCTCGCGAGACTTCGACGATGCAGATCGGGCGACGGCTCTCAATCCGATAGCCATTGATGGAATGCTTCTCGCTCCGCCGCCGTTTGACGACAGTGAACCGACTGGCAACGCCGAGACGCAACAGGGCATCGGAAACCTGGGCCGCCAACACTGGCGATACTGTGGTGTACTCGACGCAACCATGCGCCGTACCTCGCGGATTGGTTCTCTCCCGCACACAGCCATCGGTGTCGATGAGCCCTGCAAGACACCCGAGCCAGAAATCACGGCTGAATGCATTAGAGGGCAAGGACTTCCGGTCGCACCGCTGGCCCCACACGCCGTAGCGACGAAGGCATTCAGTAATGGGGTTCCGGTACCCTGACCGGAACGGGAATCGCATGCGCACGATCGAACCATTCGGGGTTTCACGCACACCGCATCCATGCTCAGAGGCAAAGTCCCGCATGAACGCTGCAGCTCCGTCATGCGGGTCACCATGGAACTCGGGAGTACACGACGTCATTCCACCATCGCCGAGCATCGCTCCGACGAAATACCCTTCGCGAGCATCTCCCTCGTTTCCGAAGTGAGCAGCAGCCAATGGAAACGGTACCCGGTCACCTGCAGCCAGAGTGTCACTCCGCTTCCATTCCCATGCCTGACGTCCTCTTCGCCGCTGTGTCACCCATGGCTGATCACTACTCACTTCGATGGTGCGACCAGATACGAATCTGATGCTGTACGCCTCGCGCAGAACGCTACCGGACCAAATACTCGGCAAGACTCCGGTAAGTTCGCCGACCGAATGGTCACGTGGCCCTTGATTGGCTCCGTACCGAACCGGTCTGGTGTCCCACTCCTTGTTGTACGACAGCACAGGAAGGCGTTTCGCGACCACTTCCTCGATCGGTCTTGCAGAACCATCTGGAAGCCACACGCGAGAACCTTCGACAATGCCGCCCCGCAGTTCCTTGTCCATGATCCTCTCCATCACGAACGGCCATCAGTACGATGTCCAAACGCTATGTCGAGACGGAGAGGTGCTCAGGGTCTTCGATCAGAGCCACTCGATCGGGGGACCCGAAGCAGTTACCGCTTCTGCCGCTTCCACGGCCCGGTGATCGCGAGCAGAATGCCCGGCGTCTGGATGTTGGCGTACAGGGTCTTTCCATCGGGCGAGAAAGTGACGCCGGCGAACTCGCTGTACTCCGGCTCCTCTTCGGTGCCGATGTTCAGGTCGTTGCGGGCGATCGGGTAGGTACGACCGCTGTCGGTGGCGCCGAACAGGTGTTGGACGCCTTCGCCGTCCTCGGCGAGGATGATGCCGCCGTACGGGGAGACCGTGATGTTGTCCGGGCCGTCGAGGGCGCCGTCGGCGGACGGGTCCGGGTTGACGCCGAGGAGGACCTTCAGGGTGAGGGTGCGGCGCTTGGGGTCGTAGAACCAGACCTGGCCGTCGTGCGCGGCACCGGGGCTCTCGGCCCGGGCGTACGAGGAGACGATGTACGCGCCGCCGTCGCCCCACCACATGCCCTCCAGCTTGCGGGCGCGGGTGATCTCGGTGTCGGTGAACTGCTTGCGCACCGCGACGGTCCTGGCGTCGCGGTCGGGGACGTCGATCCAGTCGACCCCGTAGACCGTGCCGATCCGGGTGGCGCGGGACAGGTCGTCGACGAACCGGCCACCGGAGTCGTAGCACCGCGGGGCCTGGAGGACGCCCGCGTCGTCGGCGAGGGTACGGAACTTCCCCGGGCCGTAGGTGAATCCCTTGGGCGGGGTCCAGCGGAAGAAGAGGCCGTTGGGGGCCGCGGCATCCTCGGTGAGGTAGGCGTGGCCGCGCCTGGGGTCGATGACGACGGCCTCGTGGTCGTAGCGGCCGAAGAACTTCAGCGGCTTCGGGGCGCGGTTGGCGCGGCGGTCGCAGGGGTCGACCTCGAAGACGTAGCCGTGGTCCTTGGTCATGCCGTTGACGCCGGCGCGGTCGGAGTTCTCCTCGCAGGTGAGCCAGGTGTTCCACGGGGTGCTGCCGCCCGCGCAGTTGGTGGAGGTGCCCGCGATGCCGACCCACTCGGCGACCCGTCCGTCGGGCCGTACCTCGACCACCGTGCAGCCGCCGGCCGCCGCCGGGTCGTAGACGAGCCCCTCGGTGAGCGGCACCGGGAACTCCCAGTTGGCCCGGGGGCCCTTCAGTTCGTGGTTGTTGACGAGGAGGGTGGTGCCGCGGGGGCCGGGGAAGGCGGCGGTGCCGTCGTGCTTGCCCGGGGTGAACTCGCCCGACTCCAGCCTGGTCCTGCCGCTGTGGGTGATGATCCGGTAGGTGAAGCCCGCGGGCAGGGCGAGGATGCCGTCGGGGTCCGGCACGAGAGGTCCGTAGCCGACGCCACCGTGGCGGTCCGCCCCGCCTTCGGTGCCGTCCGCTGTCGCGCCGCCGTCCGTCCTGGAGTCCGCCGCGTCCGTGTCCGTCGACGCGAGGGCGTTCGGTGCGGTGGCGAGTGCGCCCACGCTACCGGCCAAAGCGACACCGGTTCCGGTGGCCGCGGATCGTCTGGCGAAATCCCTGCGGGTGAGCGACATGCTGTCTCCTGCGTGGCGTGGGCTGACCGTGGGGGGCGGACCCTGGGTGTCGCGCCACACGGTCGCGCCCCTGCCTGAACACCGGTTGAACGCCCCATGGCTCGGGGGTGCCTGTGCGGAGGCGGGTGCGCCCAGGGGGCGGGGGTGCCTTTCGTCGCCGGGTGCGGGTGCGTGGGGGCTGGTCGCGCAGTTCCCCGCGCCCCTGAGAAGCAGGGGCTGCGCCCCGTGCTTTTCAGGCCCGCAGGGCCTGTGCTTTCAGGGGCGCGGGGAACGGCGCGAGAAGCCCCACGCACCCGCACCCGCACCCGCACCCGCACCCGCACCCGCACCCGCACCCGCCAGACAACCGCAACCACCCGAGCCATCAGGCGCACTCAGACAAACATCACGCGCCCCGAACCATCAGACCCCCGGCCCCATCTGCGACCGCGCCTTGAACGCCGCCTTGCGAGCCTCCTTCGCCACCTTCTTGTCGGGGTGGATCCTCCCCATCGCCTCCAGCACATCCGGCGTAGCCGGATGATCCACCCGCCAGGCCGCCGCGAAGAACGACCCGTGCTGCGCGGCCAACCCCTCCACCAGCCCCCGCAGCTCCGCCGAGTTCCCCTCGGCGGCCAACTGCGCGGCGACCGTGTCGATGGTGAGCCAGAAGACCATCGCCTCGGACGGCGCGGGCACGTCGCCGGCACCGCGCTCGGTCAGCCACACACGGGCGAGCCCACCCAGCTCGGGGTCGTCCAGGACCTCCCGGAGGGCCGGTTCGGCGACGGCCCCCACGAGGGACAGCGCCTGCTGACAGCGCAGCCGCCGCAGCGGAGCACCCGGGTCGGAGCCGCGGGCGGCGGCCAGCAGTTCCCGTGCCGCGGCCAGCGCCTCACGACGGGCGAGCCACTGCTCGGTCTCGGCCTGGGCCGCCGCCGGAGGGAATCCCGCGGTGCCGTCGAGGAGCACGTCCGCGCCCTTGTCGACGAGGTCCCCCACGGCGGGCGCGTCCATGCCGGACTCCAAGAGCCGCGCCCGCACCCCGTACAGCCCCAGCGGGGTGAGCCGGACCATGCCGTACCGGGTGACGTCGGTGTCGTCGACGGCGGGCGCCCCCGGCCCCTCGGCGGCGGCCGCGGCCTCCTCCGCGTCCGTCATCAGCGCCTCGTCCACGGGCTGGTACTCCACCAGCCCGACCGGTTCCAGCACCCGGAACTGGTCGTCGAGCCGCATCATGGCGTCCGAGACCTGTTCCAGGACGTCGTTGGTGGGGTCGCCCATGTCGTCGGGGACGATCATCGACGCGGCGAGGGCGGGCAGCGGCACCGGCCCGTCGGGGCCGTCCTCGCTGACGGTGAGGAGGTAGAGGTTGCCGAGCACCCCGTCGAGGAACTCCGCCTCGGCCTCGGGGTCCCAGTCCAGCTGGGAGAGGTCGATCTCGCCGCCGGAGTCCATCGCCTCGACGAGGCCGTCGAGGTCGGGCACGCTCGCGTCGGCGAGGGTGGTCTGCAGGGCGTTGAGCCAGATGCCGAGCACGTCCTGTGGTCCGCCCGAGGTGAGGAGCGCGAGCTCGTCACCCACGGCGACCGTCCCGGCCTCCTCGTCCACGATCTCGACGAGCCCGGTGTCCACGGCCACCCGCCAGGCCTCGCTCGCCAGGGCCGCGGCGTCGCCGCCGTCCGTACCCGCGACGCCCTCGCCGCTTCCGGTTCCCTCGCCGGTGAGGCCGAGCGCCTCGGCGGCCGCGGGCAGCTGCTCCTCGACGAGTTCGCCCCCGGTGCCCACCCGCGTGTCCGGGCCGGCCCAGCGGGCGAGCCGCGCGGCGCGCGAGAGCAACGGCGTGGCGAGCGCCTCCCGCGCCAGCTCCGCTTCGGGGAGAAGCCGCACCGGCGGCAGTGGCGAGCTGTCTGACATCGGCGGGGATCTCCTCGGAACAAAGGGTGACGAACGGCGGCCGAGCGTTTCGGGGCCGCCGGGAGACGGCGCCCGTGAGCGATACGCGTACGAGTACGCAGCCGCTCAGCCTAGACGGATTTGGACCCATGCCGCCCGGTTCATGTACCTGCCAGGATCCAGGTGTGGCTGAAACCTTGACAACTGGCCTGAGCAGGCAGGAGATTGACGCGCGTAGAAACTCGCGGGTAGCTCTGGGCGGATTCCAGGGCCGCCCCCAGGGGCGACCGTCCGGGTCCACCGAACCCCGTCGGCGCCCGGCGGAGTTCTACGCGCGTCGCACCGCCCCACCGGTCGCAGGCCACCCCCGTCCACTCTCGTCCCGGCGCTCACGTACGTCCCCGGAGGGATCCCCTTGCCGAGCAAGAGAACCGCGCGCATCGGCGCGCTGACCGTCGCCACCATCTGCTCCACGGTGTCCGCCGTGGTCCTGACCTCGCCCGCCGAGGCGGACTCCATACGCATCCACGACATCCAGGGCACGACCCGGACGTCCCCGCTCGCCGGTCAGCAGGTGACCGGGGTGGAGGGGATCGTCACAGGCGTCCGCACCTATGGTTCGCGCGGTTTCTGGATCCAGGACACCCGGGCGGACTCCAACCGGGCCACGAGCGAGGGCGTCTTCGTCTTCACCAGCTCCCGGCCGACCGTTTCCGTGGGTGACGCGGTGACGGTCGCGGGTACGGTCTCCGAGTTCGTACCGGGCGGCACTTCGTCCGGAAACCAGTCCGTGACGCAGATCACCCGTCCGACGATCACGGTGGTCTCCACGGGCAACCCGGTGCCGGCCGCGACCGTCGTCGACGCCGCATCGGTGCCGAGCCGGTACGCCCCGACCGGTGACACCGCCGCCGGCGGCTCGGTCAACGGCCTCGCGCTCGACCCGGCCAAGTACGCCCTGGACTTCTACGAGTCCGTCGAGGGCATGAACGTCCGGGTCGCCGACGCCCGTGTGGTGGGCGCCACCGACCCGTTCACCGAGCTGTGGGTCACCGTGAAGCCCCGGGAGAACGCCAACCGCCGCGGCGGCACGGTGTACGGCTCCTACACCTCGCAGAACACCGGCCGGCTGCAGATCCAGTCGCTCGGCGCGGTCGCCGACTTCCCGAAGGCGAACGTCGGCGACGTCCTGAAGGGCACGACGGCGGGCCCGCTGGACTACAACCAGTTCGGCGGTTACACCCTCGTCGCCAACCAGCTCGGCACCCTGGAGCAGGGCGGTCTGGAGCGCGAGACGACCCGCAAGCAGAAGCGCGGCGAGCTCGCGGTGGCGACGTACAACGTCGAGAACCTGGACCCCTCGGACGCCACCTTCGCGGACCACGCGGCGGCGATCGTGCACAACCTGCAGTCGCCCGACATCGTGACCCTGGAGGAGATCCAGGACAACAACGGTGCCACCAACGACGGTACGGTCGCCGCCGACCAGACGGTGAAGAAGCTGGTCGAGGCGATCGCGGCGGCCGGCGGCCCCACCTACGACTGGCGGTCCATCGATCCGGTGAACCTCGCGGACGGCGGCGAGCCGGGCGGCAACATCCGCCAGGTCTTCCTGTTCAACCCCGAGCGGGTCTCCTTCACCGACCGCGCGGGCGGCGACGCCACGACCGCCGTCGGGGTGACGAAGGCGTACGGCAAGGCACGGCTGACGGTCTCCCCGGGTCGCATCGATCCGGCGAACGCCGCCTGGGCGAACAGCCGCAAGCCGCTCGTCGGTGAGTTCTCCTTCCGCGGCAAGTCCGTCTTCGTGATCGCGAACCACTTCGCGTCCAAGGGCGGCGACCAGTCGCTGCACTCGGAGTTCCAGCCGCCGAAGCGGAGTTCGGAGACCCAGCGCCACCTCCAGGCGACCGCCGTGAACACCTTCGTCAAGGAGATCCTGGCGAAGGAGAAGAACGCGGACGTCATCACCCTCGGCGACATCAACGACTTCGAGTTCTCCGAGACCACCGAGCTGCTGGAGGACGGCGGCGCCCTGTGGTCGGCGGTGAAGTCGCTGCCGAGGAGCGAGCGTTACTCGTACGTCTTCCAGGGCAACACGCAGGTCCTCGACCAGATCCTGATCAGCCCGTCGATCCGCCGCTCGTGCGAGTTCACCTACGACAGCGTGCACACCAACGCGGAGTTCAACGACCAGATCAGCGACCACGACCCGCAGGTGCTGCGCTTCGAGCCGTAGCGGGCGCGGCTGCCGCGTCAGGCGCGACAGCCGTCCGCCGTGGTCCTCGCAGTGCTTCTCAGGGCTGGCTGAACACACCGTTCAGCCAGCCCTTCCACGCGGTCTCGTCGGCCTCCGAGTCGGCGCCCGGCGCGAAGTCGTGGACGCTCATGCCGACGCGGTGGCCCCAGTGGTTGCGGCCGAAGAAGCGGATGAGGGCGTCGTCGGTGCGCAGACCGATGAAGTAGGGGTCGCGATAGTCGACGACGGCCTCGAAGCGCTGCCCGCCGGGCCCCTCGACCTGGACACGGGCGTCCACGGAGGTGTCGTCCGTGAGGCCGAGCGCCCGTTCCACGACGGTGAGCGCGTCGGCGCCGCCGGACGCCTCGGGGCCGTCGAAGGTGGCGAACGCGGTGATCTTCCGGCCCGCGAAGCGCGTCAGGTACTGGCGCAGGGTGTGCAGGTAGAAGCCGGTGTGCTTGGTGGCGCCGTCGTACTGGTTGTCCCAGTCGTCGACGAAGACGCCGCTGTGCACGTACCGCACCCAGGCGCGCCGGCCGTCGTCGCGCGGTTCGACCGTGTAGTCGAGCTGGTTGAGGGTCTGTTCGGAGATCCCCTCCACGTCCTCGACGCGGTTGGTGTAGCGGTGCGGCGGATCCCACACGGTGACCTCGGAGCCGAACGGCCCCTTGCCGCCGACCCGCGGCTCGGGTGCCTCCATCGGCCACAGCCACCCGCCGGTCCCGGCGGTGACGGCCTCCCACACCTCCTCGGGGGTGGCGTCGACCTCGAACTCACGGGCGATCTCGAATTCCTTGGGCATGACGTGCTCCTCAACGGGTCTTACCGGGCGGACGGTTCGGGCTGGACGGGAAGGGCGGACCGGTCGGGCTCGACGGCGGACTGCGGCTTGACCGTCGGGTGGACGGCCAGGACGATCCGGTGGCTCCGGCCACCCTGGGCGTCGGGCGCGTCGTACTTGCGGAGGAGCGCGCTCACCCCGGCTGTCAGCTCCTGGACGAAGGCGGCCCGGTCGGCGGCCGAGGCGAAGGTGACCTCGCCGTCGAGCGCGTAGGTCGCCAGGCGCTTGCGGGCCTTGGCCGCACCGGTGATCAGCGATCCGACGTCCCGGACGAGCCGGGCGCCGAGCGCCAGCATCCACCGCGCGGAGAGCTGGTCCCGGAAACGGTCCGGGTCCGGCTGTACGGCGGCGAGCGCGAGCGGTGAGATCACATACGACGCGGCCGTGGCCCGCATCAGCCGCTCGGTGACATTGCCTTTGCGGCGCTCCCCCGCCAGCTCGACCAGGCCGTGCCGTTCCAGCGCCTTGAGGTGGTAGTTCACCTTCTGGCGCGGCAGCCCGACCTTCCCGGCCAGCATGGCCGCCGACGCGGGCCCGGCCGCCAGTTCGGCGAGCAGCCGGGCGCGTATGGGGTCCAGCGAGACCGCCGCTGCCTCGGGGTCCTCGATCACGGTGACGTCCAACATGACTCCACCGTCTCACCGAACACTTTTTTTGTCCAGACGGTTGGAGTTTTCGGTGAGTCGACCCGGAGTCGCTCAGTCGGGGACGAGGCCGAGCGCGTACTCGTACCGCTTGACCGAGCCGGTCTCCAACAGGCCGGGCCAGGTCTGTACGCGCTGCCAGAGCGGAGACGGCGCGCCGACGCCTTCGCCGGGGGCGGCCATGGCGTCGATGTGGTGCCGGGCGGTCTCCCACTCGGCGTAGTTGAGGACGCGGGTGCCGTCGGTACCGAGATGGAAGTGGGCGGAGATGCCGCCGGGGTGCACGTGCGGCTCGGCGGCGAGCGCCTCCTCCACGGCGTCCACCCAGGCACGCTGCCGCGCCGGGTCCGGCCCGTCGAACTCGATGTCGACGATCACCACGCACCCCGGCACGCGCGCGGCACGGCCCTCGCCGTCGGTGAGGCTGCGGTACCGCCGATAGCGCTCGATCCCCACCCGCTCGATCCCGGGTACGGCGGTGTCGATGGCGTCGTTGCGCTCCTGCCGATGGGTCTTGACGAAGGCCTCGTACGCCTGCTCGTCGGCCCACTGCGAATGGTGCAGCAGACCGGAACCGTCCTCGGCGGTGTAGACGAAGTACCCCAACAGCCCTTTCGCCGGCCAGGGCCGCCGCTCCCAGGTGTCGGCGATGGCCTCGACGGTCCGGCGCTGCCGCTCGGGAGTGCCCACCTCCCAGGTGCTGAAGAGGGACGCCCCGACATCGGGACGGTCGAGGACGGGGTGGATGTTCGTACGCCGGGTCATGACGCTCCTGTGATCGGTGATCGGGGGATCGGTGCTCGCTGATGGCACTGATGGGCCTGATGGGCCTGATGGCACTGACCACCTTCCAACCTCAACCAAGATTCAGGTCAAGTCCGCGATTCGGGGCCCGGTTTCGGGAGACCCGCCGAGTCATGGACGAGAAGCGGCCGGAGGCCGAGCGGGTGGGGAAGGCGCCGGAATCCGGCGCGGAGGGCGGTCCCACCGGACTGCCGAGGCGCTCGTGGTGGGCGGTGGTACGGCGTACGGTCAAGGAGTTCCAGGACGACGAACTCTCCGACCGGGCGGCCGCGTTGACGTACTACGGCGTCCTGTCGCTCTTCCCCGCGCTGCTGGTGCTGGTGTCGATGCTGGGTGTCGTCGGACAGCGCGCGACCGAGAAGATCCTGGACAACATCGGCGATCTGGCCCCGGGCCCCGCGCGGGACATCCTGCGGGACGCGGTCGTCCAACTGGGGGACAGCGGCGGTACGGGCGGGGTGCTGGCGATCGTCGGCCTGCTGGCGGCGCTGTGGTCGGCGTCGGGATACGTGGCGGCGTTCATCCGGACGTCCAACGCGGTGTACGACCTGCCGGAGGGCCGCCCGGTGTGGAAGCTCACGCCGCTGCGGATCGTCCTGACCCTCGTCCTGATGCTGATGCTGGCGGCGAGCGCGCTGATCGTCGTCTTCACGGGTCCGCTGGCCGAACGCGCCGGCACGACGATCGGGCTCGGTGACGCGGCCATCGCGGCGTGGGACATCGCCAAGTGGCCGGTCCTGCTGGTGCTGGTGACGCTGATGATCGCGCTGCTGTACTGGGCCGCGCCCAACGTCCGTGGCCGGGGCTTTCGTTGGGTGAGCCCCGGTGGGGTCCTCGCCACGCTGATCTGGCTCGCCGCGTCCGCCGGCTTCGCCGTCTACGCGGCCAACTTCGGCTCGTACAACAAGACGTACGGCACCCTCGCCGGAGCCGTCATCTTCCTGGTCTGGCTCTGGCTCACCAACCTGGCGATCCTCCTGGGCCTCGAATTCGACGCGGAACTCTCCCGGGAACGCGCCATCGTCGAGGGCCGCTCCCCCACCGACGAGCCCTACGTGGAGCCGCGTGACACCCGCACCTGGCCGCCCCGCCTACGCGCCCTACGGGAGGCCCGCACCCGAGCCGCTGGCGCACCGGGTTCGCTGAGCAAGGAGTGAAGAATGAAGGGAACCGGTCACCACGCCCTCGGTTTCGACGGCGGGCCCGGTTTCCGGTCTCGACGGCGGGTGGCCCCGGCGGATGTCGGCGGCAGGCGCACGAGGCCCGCGCTCTGGCTCATGCGGGCGTCGCCCGCACCACCGCGAACGGAGTACGCCGGGCTCGACCACACTCGTCGATACCGGCGTCTGCGGCACACCCGGCCGGGGCCGCCGCCCCGCCTACGCGCCCTACGGGAGGCCCGCACCCGAGCCGCTGGCGCACCGGGTTCGCTGAGCAAGGAATGAAGAGTGAAGGGAACCGGTCACCACGCCCTCGCTTTCGACGGCGGGCCCCGTCCCAGCCGTCGGACTCAGTCACCTGGCCTGCCGGTCTGCAAGGAGAACGACGCGATCAGCCTCGACGTCGAACCCGAGCACCGGATGGCCGTACTCGCCCTCCGGGTCCATCAGCACCGGCTTGCCCAACCGCCGCCCCGACCTCCCGAAGGAAGCCGCACAACACATCAAGTCGATCCTGGCCCTGCAAATCCCGCAGGTCGACGTCGAAGTCGATTTCGTCGTCGGCATGGGACCTGAAGATCGCCAACACTTCGGCCGTCGGCCAGACCCGCAGGTCCGGGCACTCGGCATCCGCCGGGCGGGACAGCACGGCCTCCGCCCGGGGCACGGGAAGCACCATCTCTCCCTCGGAGTACCGGCACTTCCAGCCCTTCTCCGCGACAAGGTCGAGGACCGACTGCCAATCCTCCACCGAGGCGTCCGGGACACGCACGTCCGGCAACGACCCCATCAGGTCCAGGTCGAAGACGCACGTCACGTCATCCCACAGCAGGTCGGCCACCCCACCATGCTGCCCGGCCCGCCGACCCGTCGCACCCCCGTTTCCGTTGACCAAAGACATGGGGCCCCGGCCGATGTCGGCGGCAGGCGGCAGGCAGCAGGCGCCCGAGGCCCGTGCCGCTCCTCGTGCTGGCGTCGGCCGCATGAGACCGCGAACGGAGTGCACCGGGCTCGACCACACTCGTCGATGTCGGCGTCGGCGCACTCGACCGTCAACCGGGGGTCAGCCCTCGGCTTCGGTCCTCGGGCCGGACGTGTCAGCGAGGCGAGTCGGGTGAGCGGGTGGGCAGGAAAGGGCTGGGCCGGAAGTCACTAGTGGTAGTGGCGCCAGGCCAGCACCCCCGCCGCGGCCACCGCGACGCTCGCGCCGCCCACGACGACCGCCTCCCTCGGCACCCGCTCCCACGCGGAGTGCACCCTCGCCTTCACATCGGCCTTGGCGGCCAGCTCCTCGACCGTGTCGCCGAGCTGCGCCCGGGTCTGCTCGATCTGCCGCCGTAGTTCGTCGGGCCCCTTGGCGCCCACCGAACCATTGGTCGCGCCGCCGGAAGCTCCGGTCGTGCCGGATGTGTGCGTCATCGCCGAGCCCTCCCCTTGATCTCGTCCACGTCGGCCTTGACGCTGTCGAGCGCCAGCTCCGGCCGAGGGGGTGTGGCCCGCCGCAGCTGCGCGCGCCCCATGGCGGCCAGCACTCCGGCGATCACGAACAGCACACCCATGACGATGAGCGCGGCGGCCCACACGTCCAGCACCAGCGACAGCGCCGCGACTCCGGCGCCGGCCAGCGTCATGAACCCCACATAGGCGACGGCGCCGGCCGCGCCGAGGAGCCCACCGCCGCGCCCGGCGCGCCGCCCCTTCTCCGCCAGCTCCTCCTTCGCGAGGGCGACCTCCTGTCGTACGAGCAGGGAGAGCTGTTCGGTGGCCTGCCCCACCAGCTCGCCCACGGAGTGATGATCGTGTTCTACCGGCCCCGGACGCGCGGATCGCACAGAGCGCACGAATCGCGTGGGCCTGGTCTCGGTGGTCCCGGTCACGGTGTCGCCTCCTCACACATCGGGACGCCCCGAGTACCCGCACCGGCCCGCGCTACCCCTGCGTCACCAGCGCGTTCTGCCATGGCCGGGCAGGCGGCACCCCCACCTGTAGCAATGCTTCGCGATACCTCGTAGAAGAATTAAGTGGAGCTTCACAATGAGCCCGCCGAGACTACCCCCATGACACGCATCCACCGCCCCGCCCCCTTCGGCCGCGGCCTCTGCGCGATGGTCACGCCCTTCACCTCGTCCGGCACTCTCGACCTCGACGGGGCGCAGCGGCTGGCCGACCGGCTGGTGCGGGAGGGGTGCGAGGGGCTGGTGCTGTCCGGTACGACGGGTGAGTCGCCGACGACGTCGGACACGGAGAAGACGGAACTGATCCGTGCGGTGCGTGCGGCGGTCGGCGGGCGGGCCACGATCGTGGCGGGGGTGGGCACCGCCGACACCCGGCACACCGTGGAGCTGGCGCTGGCGGCCGAGAAGGCGGGGGCGGACGGCCTGCTGGCGGTCACGCCGTACTACAGCCGACCTCCGCAGGACGCCGTGGAGGCCCACTTCCGCGAGCTGGCCGACGCCTCGGGGCTGCCCGTCGCCCTGTACGACATCCCCGGCCGCACCGGTACCCGTATCGAACCGGAGACCATGATCCGGCTGGCGGACCATCCCCGGATCGTGGCGGTGAAGGACTGCGCGTACGACCTCCTCGGCACCCAGAAGGTGCTGGCGGAGACGGAGTTGGCGTACTACACGGGCTGCGACGAGTACGTCCTCGCGCTGTACGCGCTCGGCGGGTCCGGCTATGTGGGTACGGTCGCGAACGCGGTGCCCCGGCACTTCCGTTCGATCCTCGACGCCTACGACGCGGGCGACACCGGCGAGGCGGCCCGCCTCCAGCGGCTGACCGTCCCGCTCACCGAGCTGATGATGGCCCGCGGCCTCCCCGGCTCCGTCACGGCCAAGGCGCTCCTCGGCCGGCTCGGTCTCCCGTCCGGCCCGGTCCGCGCACCGCTGCGGCCCGCCGGTCAGGAGGTGACCGACGGGCTGCTGGCGGCTTACGAGGAACTCGTCGGCTCCGGCACCCGGTAGGGGGGTCAGTCGGCCCAGCGTTCGGTGAACACCGGGACCCAGCGGCCGGGGTAGTCGGCGGAAGCCTTGCGGAACCCGCTGAGCTGAACGACCTTGTCGCTGCCGATCGTGAGGAGGATGAGCTGGTTGCGGAACTCACCCTTGCCGCTGCACCTCTTGGGGTCGCAGCCCCAGGCGATGATCCGCTCGTCGTCCGCCCAGGCCAGGAGTTGCTGGCCCGGCACCGTCGTGACCCTCTTGCCGGTGCGCGAGTCGACGATCGCGGAGGAGATCTTCTCCCCCTCCCCGGCGAACTCGCCCCCGATCAGTTTCCCGTCGGGCGACAGACCGGCCTCCGCGTAGTTCACGTACTTCTCGGCGGCGGGCACATCGATCTTGTCGCCCTTCAGGTCGTAGTACTGCCGGAACGGCTTCTCCCCGATGTCCGAGAATACGGACCGGCCGTCCTCACTCCACTCCATGTCCTCCCGGCTGTTGTAGAAGAAGCCCCACTCGTCCTTCCACTGCGGTGCCTTGTGCCAGGTCTCCTCACCCGAGTCCACGTCCACGAAGGAGAACCCCGTACGGCTGGGGAGGGGGCCCGGCACTTCCTTCCCGTTGACGCTCTGCGGGTGGTCGGCGAAGTTGCGGTCGGGGTTCTTGGAGTACGTCGTCGCGAGGAGCTTGGTGCCGTCCGGGGAGAATTCGACGGACGCGACGCCGTGGTCCACCGGGATCCAGCGGTCCACCTTGCCTGTGATCATGTCGAGCAGCCCGATCCGCCTGGCGGGCAGTTCGCCCTCCAGTACGGCCGCGGTGCGCATACCGGGTGCGACATCCAGGAAGGCCCACTCGGTCTTGCGGTACTGGGCCGTCTTCTGGTCGAGGAGGCCGTACACGCGGGTGTTGACGATGTCCCCGCCCGGCTGCTTGACCGCCTCGCGCACATAGAACGCGGAGAGCGCGGTGTCGCCCGCCGCGATCATGTTCCGCGGCGGCGACTGGTCGGGGTGACCGATGATGTCGCTCTTGTTCATCTCGCTGGCGGGCCGCACCTCGTCCCCGCCGTCGGTCGTCAGCAGGGGCACGCCCACCGCGACGGCCACGACCGCGGCCGTGGCGGCGGCGGTGCCCGCGATCGCGCGGGTCCGGCGGCGGCGCCGGACGGTCAACACCCGTTCGGCGAAGTCCGCCCCCAGGGGCGGCTGTTCGGCAGCCTGCTCACGCAGGGAGTCACGCACGAGTTCGTCGACGTTCACGGACGCACCTCCACGGGCGAGAAGTCACGGGACGGCTGCTGCTCGGCCGCTGCGGGGCCGAGTCCGGCCAGCTCGGGCGCGAGTTCGCGCAGTCGGGCGAGCGAGCGGTGGGTCGTGGACCGGACCGTCCCCACGGAGCACCCGAGGATCCGCGCCACGTCGCCCTCCGGCAGGTCCTCGAAGTAGCGGAGCACGAGCACGGTCCGCTGCCGGGCGGTCAGCCGGGCCAGCGCCCCGCGCATCACCAGCCGCAGCTCCACACCGGCCACTCCGTCGACGGCACCGCCGCTCTCGGGCGGCTCGGCGACGGTCAGCTCCCGCCGCCGCCACTTCAGCCGCCACCGGCTGACCTGCTGCCGGTAGAGGATCCGCCGTACGTACGCCTCAGGCTCGTCGATCCGCTGCCAGCGCCCGGCTGCCTTGATCAGCGCGTTCTGCAGCAGGTCCTCGGCGGCGTGCCGATCCCCGCCGCTCAGCAGTACGGCCGTCTTCAGCAGTGCCGACGACCGCCCGGCCACGAACTCCCGGAAACTCTCCTGCCCCGCGGCATCCATCGTCACCTTCTCTTCCCCCGGCGGGCCCTGTGTCCGCCCTGTGCCCCATGAGACGCCTCGTCCCGCCCACCGCTATGCCAGCCCGACGAAGAAAGTGCCGGGGAACGGGTCCGGGGCCCGCACGCGTGTGAACGCGTACGGGCCCCGGACCGCGTGACGGCCGTGCCGTGCCGGTCAGCCCCAGCGGTACCCGTCGCCGAACAGCAGGGTGTGCTCCAGCACGTCCTCCATCGGGTCGTCGACCTGCCCGACGTTGACGAGCCCGATCCGGGGGCCGTTGTGCGAGGCCTTGTTGGTCTCGTCGGCGTGCGCGGCTCCGGCCGACACCCCGCACAGCAGCACCGTGGCCAGCCCTGCCATGACCACTCGTGCCACGGTCCCCGCCCGGTCGTTCCTCATGCCTCGGCTCCTCATCTCATCGGTTCGGCCACTGATCGGACACTGCGTCCGACAGTTCATCTGCCTGCACCGGAAGGAGGTCACGCCGAGCAACCCTTACGGGGTCAGTTGTGGCTGTGCAGGATCTCGTTCAGACCGCCCCAGACCGCGTTGTTCGGGCGGGCCTCGACCGTGCCGGTGACCGAGTTGCGGCGGAAGAGGATGTTCGAGGCGCCGGAGAGCTCGCGGGCCTTGACGACCTGGCCGTCGGGCATGGTGACGCGGGTGCCGGCGGTGACGTACAGGCCGGCCTCGACGACGCACTCGTCGCCCAGCGCGATGCCGACGCCCGCCTCGGCGCCGACCAGGCAGCGCTCGCCGATGGAGATGATGACGTTGCCGCCGCCGGAGAGCGTGCCCATGGTGGAGGCACCGCCGCCGATGTCCGAGCCGTCGCCGACGACGACACCGGCGGAGATCCGGCCCTCGACCATCGACGTGCCGAGGGTGCCGGCGTTGAAGTTGACGAAGCCCTCGTGCATGACCGTGGTGCCCTCGGCGAGGTGCGCGCCGAGCCGGACCCGGTCGGCGTCGGCGATCCGGACGCCCTTGGGGGCCACGTAGTCCGTCATCCGCGGGAACTTGTCGACGGACGTGACCTGGAGGTGCAGACCCTCGGCACGCGCGTTGAGTCGCACCTTCTCCAGCTCGTCGACGGCGACCGGGCCGAGCGAGGTCCAGGCGACGTTGGCGAGGAGGCCGAAGATGCCGTCCAGGCTCTGGCCGTGCGGCTTGACCAGGCGGTGGGAGAGCAGGTGGAGACGGAGGTAGGCGTCGTGCGTGTCGATCGGCTTCTCGTCGAGCGAGGAGATGACCGTACGGACCGCGACGACCTCGACGCCCCGGCGGGTGTCCTGACCGATCGCGGCGGTCGCGCCGCCGCCCAGCAGCTCCGTGGCCCGCTCGGCGGTCAGCCGCTCGGTGCCGGCGGGGCCGGGCTCGGCGGTGAGCTCGGGCGCGGGGTACCAGGTGTCGAGAACGGTGCCGTCGGCGGCGATCGTGGCGAGGCCGGCGGCCACGGCGCCGGTGGTACGAGGAGCAGTCGTGTCGGTCATGAGGGCAACCTAACCGGGAGGGGGGCACGCAGGCCAACCCGCGGCGCGGGCGTCTCAGGAGCCGGGCACGTCATGGACGTGCGCCACGGGCCCGTGGTGCCGGGCGGCCCGCCCACCCCCGTGGGGCGGGCCGCCCGTGTCGCGGGGGCGTCAGCCGCGTCGGCCGGGCTCGTCGACGACGGCGGCGGCGGCGGTGAAGGCCTTGCCGGAGACCATCTTCCCGTCCCGGAGCATCCGGTCGCCGAGCACGTCGAACGTCACCGGATCGAGCAGCCACTCCCGCTCGACGCGTTCGTCTCCCGAGTCGTTTCCGCTGTAGCGGAGGGCGATCGCCCGGTGCCCGGCCGCGTCCTCGACCATGTGATCGACCACGTCGAGGTGCGGCAGCGTGGCGAGAGCCCGGTACAGGCCCGCCAGCCCGTCGGGCGGCTTGATCGGGGCGCCCAGCAGGCCGGAGATCTCCCTGTAGTCGCTGTGCGTCCGGTCGCTGTCGTTCTCGTCGGACACCGCGTTCTCGTTCCGGAGCACCCTGAGCGCGCCCTGCGCGTCGGGAGGCAGGGAGTCGAGGAGGCGGTACATCTCGCGCGGGGAGCGCCCGTCGTCCTCCTCGGTGCCGTTCTCGGCCTCGTTCTCCATGTCCGTCCGGTCGACGACGACCGTGGGGTTCTGCTCGTCGACCTCGGCGTCCACCAAGGCCATCTCCCCGCCGTCGTACCGGACCCATCTCTCGTCGGTGAAGTCATTGTCCGAGAGGCTCTTCGCGAGAACCGGCGTGTATTCGAGCGCGTGTCTGGTGTAGATCCACTGCTTGGCCCGCGGCTCGGGGACCGACGGCGCACCCTCCACCGCCCGCGCCGCCCGTTCCAGCAGCTCGGCCGCGCTCATCCCCTTCAGGTCCCCCTCCGTCAGTGTCGCCGGTGTCGTCAGCCCCCGGGTGTCCTCACCGCCCACCAGCAGCGACGCGGTCACCACCACCGCCGTGACGGCCGCCGCGACGCCGATGATCACGAACCTCGGCCGCGCCCACACCCGGTGCCGCCGCCCTTCGGTCCCCGCCACGGCCACCAGCCGGGCCCGGCCAGGGGCGAGGCGGGCCCGGTCGGGGGTCGGCGCCCCGGAACGCAACTGCCGCACCTCGGTCAACTCGTCCACGTCAGACCACCTCCGCCGTGTCGCCGACGAACGCCGGATCGGCCCCCAGCGCCGTACGCACCTTGCGCCGCGCGCGGTTGAGCCGCGAGCGGACCGTTCCCACGGGAATGTCGAGGGCCTGGGCGACCTCCTGGTAGCCGAGGTCGGCCCAGGCGACGAGCAGCAGGACGTGCCGGTCCCCCGCCGGCAGTGCCGCCAACGCCCCGGCGAGCGGCCCCTGCGCCGCCACCCGGTCGTCGGTCCGCTCGACCCAGGTCTCGCTCCAGGACGCGGCGACCGGGTCGTGTCCGGTGCGGGCCAGCGCCTTGAGCGCCCGGACCTCCGTACGGCGGTGCTTGCCGATGAGGTTGCCCGCGATGCCGTACAGCCAGGGGCGGGCGTTGGGGTGGGCCCGGTCGTAGCGGGCCCGGATGCGGAACGCCGTCAGGAAGGTGTCGGCGGTGATGTCGTCGGCGATGGAGTCACCGAGGCGCCGGGCCACGTACCGGTGGATGTCCGGCGCGTAGCGGTCGTAGAGCCGCGCGAACACCTCGGGCTGTTCCAGCGACCGGGCGACGACCTCGGCATCGTCCGCCCCGCGCGCGTCCGCCCCGGCCGCCTGTGGCGGCGGTCCGCTCACCGGGTTCTCTCCCCGCTCGTCACAACCGCTCTCCTCGCCTGTTCACCGTGTTCGCCGTGATCGCCGTGTTCCTGTCACCCCTTGTTGCCCGATGGCCCGAGGAAGGTTCACGGTTCACGCGAAGTCGTGCGGGGAGGTGCGTCGTGGCAGCCGACGGACGACGGTACAGGCACCCGCCGGGGCGTGGTTCAGGGGATGACGCGCGCCAGGACCTCCCGCGCGTACCGTTCGTCGTAGGGCGCCCCGGTCAGCAGGACCTGGAGGCAGATGCCGTCGATGAGGGCGACCAGGGCCCGCGCGGTCACCGGGTCGGTGCGCTCGGCGAGGCAGTCGGCGAAGCCCCGGCCCCATTCGTCGGCGACGGGCCGCAGGGCGGGGCGGCGCAGGGCTGCGAGGTAGAGCTCGTACTCCACCTCCAGGCCCGTGCGGTCGCCGGCGAACCATTCGCCGCCCAGCGCGGCCAGTTCGGCGGCGAGGTCGGTGCCGGGGTCGCGCAGGGCCTCGCGGGCGGCGAAGGTCTTCGCGTAGCGCTCGTTGCCCTGCCGCAGCGCGGCGACCATCAGATCGTCCAGGGTCTTGAAGTGGTACGTCGTCGAACCGAGGGGAACGTCCGCCTCGGCGGCCACGGTGCGGTGGCTCAGCCCGGCGATGCCCTTCTCCCCCACCACCCGGATCGCCGCGTCGATGATCCGCTGCCGCCGCTCGGGGTCGTAGCGCCGGGCCATCAGTGGGCGCCTCCCAGGTTCAGCACCACGACCCCCGCGATGATCAGCACGATCCCGGCGACCTTGGCGAAGCTCAACCCCTCGTCGAAGAGCACCAGTCCGATGGCGGCGACCGCCGCGGTGCCGACGCCGGACCAGATGGCGTACGCCGTGCCGATCGACATCGACTTCAGCGCCTGGGCCAGCAGGACGAAGGAGATGAGGTATCCCACTCCGGTGACCAGCGAGGGCCACAGCTTGCTGAAGCCCTCGCTGTACTTCATGGCGGTGGTGGCGGCCACTTCGGCGGCTATGGCCGTGGCGAGCAACAGATATCCCATGTGTACGATCGTACACATGATGCGTACGCCTGTACACATCGCGCGTCACAGGCGCGCTTATGGGCGGAATTGACCAGCGCGGACGGCCAAGAGGCCCTGCGTTCGGGGCCGTTCCGTTATGGAAGCGCTCTCCGAATGGGCTCCCCGCACACCCCTTGGTCCACTACTGTTTCAACGGTCAATCTCCCGATTGTGTGACGACCGCCAGGGTTTGCACACACGGGTGACACGTACCACCCTCCCTGACCCGCATGACGATTCACGTCCGCCTTGGGCCGACGCCGAAGGAACCGCGCATGCCGCCAAAGAAGCCCGGACCTGATCCGGCCGAGACCACGCCCAACCTTCCGGTGCTCAGATCCGCGAAGGTGTGGGAGACCGGTGTCGCCCCGAACGACACCCGAATACCGGGTACGCGCCGCCTCTGGCTGGCCGGCGCCCTGGCCCTCGCCGTCGTGTCGTCGTGCGTCACCGCGATCACCCTCCAGGGCAGCGGACCTGACGACTCGTCGTCGAAGAACGGGCGCACCACCACCGCCGGTGAGGACCGCGTTCTGCCCTCCCTCTCCCTCCCGCCCGCGTCGCCCCCCGCGACCTCGGCGCCGGACGGCAAGAGCGGGCTGTCGGAGCCCCAGGGCTCCGAGGTCGACTCGAAGAACGGCGACGACGGCGAGAAGGACAAGGACACCGGCTCCAAGGACGAGGACGCGTCCGACGACAAGCAGCAGGGCGGTGCGAACCCGACCAGCGAGCCGTCGAAGGCCCCCGCGCCCACCAAGAAGTCGCCGTCCACCTCGACGACGCGCAAGTCCGTACGGTCCGTCAACTACCCGGACCGCTACTGGCATCTGCGCGACGGGGCGATCCAGCTGGACCAGGTGAGCTCCCGCAGCGGCAGCGAGACCAAGGAGGACTCCTCCTTCAAGGTCGTCTCCGGCCTCGCGAACTCCTCCTGCTACTCCTTCCGCATGACGGACGGCCGCTACGTGCGCCACCAGAACTTCGTGCTCCGCGCGTCCGGCCACGACGGCTCCCGCCTCTTCACGCAGGACGCCACCTTCTGCCCCCGCTCGGGCTATTCGGGCTCGGTCATGCTGGAGTCGGTGAACTATCCCGGCTACTTCGTGCGCCACCGCAATTTCCAGCTCCGCCTGGAACGCGCCGAGCACAGCGGCTACTTCTACGCGGACGCCACGTACAACCTGGTGAAGGGCTTCTCCTGACCGGACGCCACCACCGCGGACATGGGTGTGGCCCCCGGCGAACCGCCGGGGGCCACACCCATGTCACAGCTCTCAGACGTTGAACCCGAGCGCCCGCAGCTGCTCGCGACCGTCGTCGGTGATCTTGTCGGGGCCCCACGGGGGCATCCAGACCCAGTTGATACGGAGTTCGTTGACGAGGCCGTCCGTGGCGGACTTGGCCTGGTCCTCGATGACGTCCGTCAGCGGACAGGCCGCCGAGGTCAGGGTCATGTCGATCGTCGCGATGTTCGCGTCGTCGATGTGGATGCCGTAGATCAGGCCCAGGTTGACGACATCGATGCCCAACTCGGGGTCCACGACGTCGTACAGGGCCTCGCGGACCTCCTCCTCGGAGGCCGGCTTCATCTCCAGGGTCTCGCTCATGCCGTCTTCCTTTCGACGTCGGCGTCGGCGCCCAGCGCCTGGGCCGTCGCGTCCTTCCACGCCATCCAGCTGAGGAGGGCGCACTTGACCCGGGCGGGGTACTTGGAGACACCGGCGAACGCGACCGCGTCCTCCAGCACCTCCTCCATCGCGTCGTCCGGCTCGATCTTCCCCTTGGACTGCATCAGCTCCAGGAAGGTCTCCTGGATCTTCCGCGCGTCCGCGAGGTCCTTGCCGACGAGAAGGTCGTTCAGCACGGAGGCCGAGGCCTGGCTGATCGAGCAGCCCTGGCCCTCGTACGACACGTCCGCGATGGTCGTGCCGTCGTACTTCACTCGCAGGGTGATCTCGTCGCCGCACGTCGGATTCACGTGGTGTACCTCGGCGTCACCGTCCCGCAAGCCCCGCCCGTGGGGGTGCTTGTAGTGGTCCAGGATGACTTCCTGGTACATCGAGTCCAGCTTCATGCGATCGCTCGTCCCCTCAGCCGAAGAAGTTCCGTACGTGCTCCAGGCCGTCGACCAGAGCATCGATCTCGGCCGGCGTGGAGTACAGATAGAACGACGCTCGGGTGGTCGCGGGAATTCCGTACCGCAGGCAGACGGGGCGGGCGCAGTGGTGGCCGACCCGGACCGCGATGCCCTGCTCGTCGAGGACCTGGCCCACGTCGTGCGGGTGGATGTCGCCGAGCGTGAAGGAGATCGCCGCGCCCCGGTCCTCGGCCGTGGCGGGGCCGATGATCCGGAGGTCCGGGACCTCCGTGAGCCGCTTCACCGCGTACTCGGTGATCGCGTGCTCATGGGCGAGGATCTTGTCCATGCCGATGGCGTTCAGGTAGTCGATCGCCGCGCCGAGGCCGACCGCCTGCGCGATCGGCGGGGTGCCCGCCTCGAACTTGTGCGGGGCGGGAGCGTACGTCGACGAGTGCATCGACACCGTCTCGATCATCTCGCCGCCGCCGAGGAACGGGGGCAGGTCCTCCAGGAGCTCCTGGCGGCCCCAGAGCACGCCGATGCCCGTCGGGCCGCACATCTTGTGGCCGGTGAAGGCCACGAAGTCGGCCTGGAGCGCCTGTACGTCCAGCGGCATGTGCGGTGCGGCCTGGGAGGCGTCGATGCAGACCAGGGCACCGACCTCCTGTGCCCGGCGCACTATCGCCTCGACGGGGTTCACGGTGCCGAGGATGTTGGACACCAGCACGAAGGAGACGATCTTCGTCTTCTCCGTGATGACCTCGTCGATGTTGGACAGGTCGAGCCGGCCGTCGTCGGTCAGCCCGAACCACTTCAGCTTCGCGCCCGTGCGCTGCGAGAGCAGCTGCCACGGCACGATGTTGGAGTGGTGCTCCATCTCCGTGATGACGATCTCGGTCTCGGCGTCCACGCGGTAGGGCTCGTCGGCCCAGCCCAGCATGTTCGCCACGAGGTTCAGCGACTCGGAGGCGTTCTTGGTGAAGATCACCTCGTCGCGGCTGGGCGCGTTGACGAACGCGGCGACCTTGTCCCGCGCGCCCTCGTACAGCGCCGTGGCCTCCTCGGCGAGCACATGCACACCGCGGTGGACGTTGGCGTTGTAGCGCTCGTAGTACTCGCTCAGGGCGTCCAGCACCTGGCGCGGCTTCTGCGAGGTCGCCGCGTTGTCCAGGTACACGAGCTTCCGCCCGTCGTGGACCTGACGGTCCAGGATGGGGAAGTCCTTGCGGATCGCCTCGGTGTCGAGGAGGCCCGGCAGCTGTGTCACGCGGATGCGCCACCCTTCGTGTATGCCTCGTAGCCCTCGTTCTCCAGCTTGTCGGCGAGCTCGGGGCCGCCCGACTCCACGATCTTGCCGCCTGCGAAGACATGCACGTGGTCGGGCTTGATGTAGCGCAGGATGCGCGTGTAGTGCGTGATCAGCAGGGTGCCGACCTCGCCGGTCTCGCGGACGCGGTTGACGCCCTCGGAGACGACCCGGAGCGCGTCGACGTCCAGACCGGAGTCCGTCTCGTCGAGGATCGCGACCTTCGGCCGGAGCAGCTCCAGCTGGAGGATCTCGTGACGCTTCTTCTCACCGCCGGAGAAGCCCTCGTTGACGTTGCGCTCGGCGAAGGCGGGGTCCATGTTGAGGCGCTGCATGGCCTCCTTGACCTCCTTCACCCAGGTGCGCAGCTTGGGGGCCTCGCCGCGGATGGCGGTGGCGGAGGTCCGCAGGAAGTTCGACACGGACACGCCCGGGACCTCGACCGGGTACTGCATCGCCAGGAACAGGCCCGCGCGGGCGCGCTCGTCGACGGACATCTCCAGGACGTCCTCGCCGTCGAGCAGCACGGTGCCGCCGGTGATCGTGTACTTCGGGTGACCCGCGAGGGAGTAGGCGAGGGTCGACTTGCCGGAGCCGTTGGGGCCCATGATGGCGTGCGTCTCGCCCTGCTTCACGGTGAGGTCGACGCCCTTGAGGATCTCCTTCGTGGCGTTGTCGGCCTCGACGGTGACGTGCAGGTCTCGGATTTCAAGCGTTGCCATGGGTGCCTCAGGACTCCTGGGTGAGGGAGACGAGCACGTCGTCCCCTTCGATCTTTACGGGGTAAACGGGGACGGGGCGCGTCGCGGGTAGGCCGGACGGCTTGCCGGTTCTGAGGTCGAACGCGGAGCCGTGCAGCCAGCACTCGATCTGACAGTCCTCCACCTCGCCCTCGGAGAGCGAGACGTTCGCGTGGGAGCAGATGTCGTGGATGGCGAACACCTCGCCCTCGGTCCGCACGACCGAGACCGGCGTGCCGTCGAGTTCCACCCGCTTCGGGGTGTCCTCCTCCAGCTCGCTCAGCCCGCAGGCGCGTACGTAGGTGGTCATCGACCCGATCCAGACACGGTCTCCAACTCCTCGTCGATCTTCGCGAGGAGGCGTTCCTGGATGTCGTCCACACCGATCTGCTGGACCAGCTCGGCGAAGAAGCCACGGACGACGAGGCGGCGGGCCTCGTCGGCCGGGATACCGCGGGCCATCAGGTAGAAGAGCTGCTCGTCGTCGAAGCGGCCGGTCGCCGAGGCGTGTCCGGCGCCGACGATCTCGCCGGTCTCGATCTCCAGGTTCGGCACCGAGTCGACCCGGGCACCGTCCGTGAGGACCAGGTTCCGGTTCATCTCGTAGGTGTCGGTGCCCTCGGCCTTGGCCTCGATCAGCACGTCGCCGACCCAGACCGCGTGGGCGCCGTCGCCCTGGAGCGCGCCCTTGTAGACCACGTTCGACTTGCAGTGCGGGGTGTTGTGGTCGACCAGGAGGCGGTGCTCCTGGTGCTGCCCCTTGTCGGTGAAGTAGAGCCCGAACAGCTCGGCCTCGCCGCCGGTTCCGGCGTAGGAGACACGGGGGTGGAGGCGGACGACGTCGCCGCCGAAGGTCACCACGACGGACTTGAAGCTCGCGTCCCGGCCGATGAGGGCGTTGTGCTGGGCCACGTGGACGGCCTTGTCGTCCCAGTCCTGGACGGAGACGACGGTCAGCTTGGCGCCGTCACCGAGGACGTAGTCGACGTTGGCGGCGAGCACGGCGTCACCGGTGTGGTCGATGACGACGACCGCCTCGGCGAAGGCGCCCAGCTCGATCACCTGGTGGGCGAAGGCGGTGTCCCCCTCCCCGTGCACGGCGATGCGGATGGGCTCGGCGAGGACCGTCTCCTTGGGGACGGTGATCACGCCGGCCTTCTCGAACGCCGAGTACGCCTGGGCGGCGACCCGGTCCACCGGGGTGCCGGCCCTGCCGAGGCGCGCGTCGTCACGACCGACGGCCTCGACGGTGACGCCCTCGGGGACCTGGACGTCGACCTTCAGGCCGTCGCCGGTGGCGACGGCGGTGCCGTCGTGCAGCCCGCGCAGGCGCTCCAGCGGGGTGAACCGCCACTCCTCCTCGCGGCCGTGCGGCACGGGGAAGTCCGCCACGTCGAAGGACGGGGGCGCGCTCATGCGCGTGGCGACGGTCGACTCTGCGGCCACCGCGATCTGGCCCGCGGTGGTGGACCCCACGGGGATGTTCTGAGCCTCAGCCATGGCTGTCGGTCTGCTCTCTTTCCTACGTCAGATTTCGCTAGCTGGTGATGGAGGGCAGGCCTTAGCCGACCGCGCCTTCCATCTGCAGCTCGATCAGCCGGTTGAGCTCCAGGGCGTACTCCATGGGCAGTTCCTTCGCGATCGGCTCGACGAAGCCGCGCACGATCATCGCCATCGCCTCGAACTCGCTCAGACCACGGCTCATCAGGTAGAAGAGCTGGTCCTCGGAGACCTTGGAGACGGTCGCCTCGTGGCCCATGGACACGTCGTCCTCACGGACGTCGACGTACGGGTAGGTGTCGGAACGGGAGATGGTGTCGACGAGAAGGGCGTCGCACAGCACGTTCGACTTGGATCCGGCGGCGCCCTCGCCGATCTCTACCAGACCGCGGTAGGAGGTACGGCCACCGCCACGCGCCACGGACTTCGACACGATGTTGGAGGAGGTGTTCGGCGCCATGTGGACCATCTTGGAGCCGGCGTCCTGGTGCTGGCCCTCGCCCGCGAAGGCGATGGAGAGGGTCTCGCCCTTGGCGTGCTCGCCCATCAGGTAGACGGCCGGGTACTTCATGGTGACCTTGGAGCCGATGTTGCCGTCGATCCACTCCATGGTCGCGCCCTCGTACGCCACGGCGCGCTTGGTGACCAGGTTGTAGACGTTGTTCGACCAGTTCTGGATGGTCGTGTAGCGGCAGCGGGCGCCCTTCTTCACGATGATCTCGACCACCGCGGAGTGCAGGGAGTCCGACTTGTAGATCGGAGCCGTGCAGCCCTCGACGTAGTGGACGTAGGCGTCCTCGTCGACGATGATCAGCGTCCGCTCGAACTGGCCCATGTTCTCCGTGTTGATACGGAAGTAGGCCTGGAGCGGGATCTCGACGTGCACACCCTTCGGCACGTAGATGAAGGAGCCGCCGGACCACACCGCGGTGTTCAGCGACGCGAACTTGTTGTCGCCGACCGGGATGACCGTCCCGAAGTACTCCTTGAAGAGCTCCGGGTGCTCCTTGAGCGCGGTGTCGGTGTCGAGGAAGATGACGCCCTGCTCCTCCAGGTCCTCGCGGATCTGGTGGTAGACGACCTCGGACTCGTACTGGGCCGCGACGCCCGCGACGAGGCGCTGCTTCTCCGCCTCGGGGATGCCGAGCTTGTCGTACGTGTTCTTGATGTCCTCGGGCAGGTCCTCCCAGGACTCCGCCTGCTTCTCCGTGGAGCGCACGAAGTACTTGATGTTGTCGAAGTCGATGCCCGACAGGTCCGAGCCCCAGTTCGGCATGGGCTTCTTCTCGAACAGGCGCAGGCCCTTGAGACGGAGCTTGGTCATCCACTCCGGCTCGTTCTTCTTGGCGGAGATGTCGCGGACGACGTCCTCGTTGATACCGCGCTTGGCAGATGCACCGGCCACGTCGGAGTCGGCCCAGCCGTATTCGTAGTTGCCCAGACCCTCGAGCTCGGGGTGGGCAGTCTCCTCGATGGGGAGCGTCATGCGGGGTTCCTCCCGGCGGTACGTGCTGATGCGGTGTCGTTGGCTGTCTTTGGAACTCTGGGGATGAACGTCGTGCAGACGCCGTCGCCGTGGGCGATGGTGGCCAGCCGCTGGACGTGCGTACCGAGCAGTTCACCGAAGAGCTCGGTCTCGGCCTCGCAGAGCTGCGGGAACTGCTCGGCCACATGGGCTACCGGGCAGTGGTGCTGGCAGAGCTGCTCACCCTGGTGGGGGTGGGGGGCACTGCGTGCCGTAGCAGCGTACCCGTCGGCACTCAAGGCCTTGGCCAGGGCTTCGGTCCTCGCTTCGGGGTCCGCGGCCTCGACGGCGGCGCGGTAGGGCCCGGCCTGGGCGGCGACCCGGGCGCGGGCGAAGGCGGCGACCGCCTGCTCCCCGCCCTCCTGGTCGGCGATCCAGCGGAGCGCGTCGGCGGCGAGCTTGTCGTAGGACTGGTCGAAGGCGTCCCGGCCGCAGTCCGTCAGGGCGAACACCTTGGCCGGGCGCCCGCGGGTACGCGTGCCGTAGACACGCTGCTCACGGGGTTGGACGACATCGTCGGAGACCAGTGCGTCGAGGTGCCGACGGACAGCCGCCTGGGTCAGTCCCAGACGCCCGGCGAGGTCGGCCACCGTGGACGGGCCGTGGGACAGGATGGACCGCGCGACCCGGTTGCGGGTGGACCGCTCACCGGTCGCGAGTTCCTCCTGCGGGGCCTCGCCGACGTTTTTCACAACGCCATTGTTGCGTAATTCCTCAGAGCGGGGCAAGCCGCGTCCGGCCGACCGGCGGTGCCGTGCATCACTTAGGCATACCTAAGCTGACCTGGGGAAACGATCACCGATCGATCAAACAGCTGGCGCCGCGAAGGCGGCTCGGGAAGACTGCCACACCATGTCGACAACCCCTCCCACCGGCCCACTTGTCACCCGCGCCGGCTTGGCGGCGGACCTGCGCACCGCCGGTGTCGAGCCCGGCGAGACCCTCCTCGTGCACACCTCGCTCAGCTCGCTCGGCTGGGTCTGCGGAGGCGCGGTGACGGTGGTGCACGCGCTGCTCGACGCACTCGGCCCGGACGGCACCCTGGTCGTTCCGACCCAGTCCGGCGACCTGTCGGATCCCGCGCTCTGGGCGCGTCCACCGGTCCCCGAGGAGTGGTGGGAGACCATCCGCGCCACCATGCCCGGCTACGACCCGGCGATCACCCCCACCCGCGGGGTCGGGGTGGTCCCCGAGACGGTGCGGACCTGGCCGGGCGCCCTGCGCAGCGCACACCCCCAGACGTCCTTCGCGGCGATCGGCCCGGGCGCGGCGGCGATCCTCGCCGACCACGCCCCCGACTGCCGCCTGGGCGAGCGCAGCCCCCTGGCCCGGCTGGAGGCGGCGGGCGCCCGGGTGCTGCTGCTCGGCGCCGGCTACGACGCCTGCACCTGCTTCCACCTGGCCGAGTACCGGATCCCCGCGCCGCTGGTCGAGGTCGGCCGTCCGGGTCCGGACGGCTGGGAGGTGGTGACCGAGGTGTCGATCGACTCGGACCGGTTCGACGAACTCGGGTACGACTTCGAACGCGACCGCGGCATCCCCCGGGCCAGGGCGGGCGCGGCGGACGTACGTCTGTTCCCGGTGGCCGACGCGGTGGCGTACGCCGAGCGCTGGCTCCCCGTGCACCGGCCTCGTGAGGAGGAGATCTCCGGACCCGCCCGCCTCGGCACCCGGCCGCGTACCTAGACTCGGGGCCATGCGAAGTGACCCCGTGGTCCAGGTCCGGTCCCTGGTGATGCGGTACGGCGACAAGACCGCGGTGGACGGCCTGGACCTGGTGGCCGGGGTGGGCGTGACGGCCGTGCTCGGGCCGAACGGCGCGGGCAAGACGACCACGATCGAGACCTGTGAGGGGTACCGGAAGCCGGACTCCGGCTCGGTCCTGGTGCTCGGCCTCGACCCGGTCCGCGAGGCCGCCGCGCTGCGCCCCCGGATAGGTGTGATGCTCCAGTCCGGCGGTGTCTACTCCGGCGCCCGCGCCGACGAGATGCTCCGCCACGTGGCCAAGCTGCACGCCCATCCCCTCGATGTGGACGCCCTCGTCGAGCGCCTGGGCCTCGGCGGCTGCGGCCGTACCACGTACCGGCGGCTCTCCGGCGGTCAGCAGCAGCGGCTCGCCCTCGCGATGGCCGTCGTCGGCCGGCCCGAGCTGGTCTTCCTCGACGAACCCACCGCCGGCCTCGACCCGCAGGCCCGCCGGGCCACCTGGGAGCTGGTCCGGGACCTGCGCGCGGACGGGGTCTCGGTCATCCTCACCACCCACTACATGGACGAGGCCGAACAGCTCGCGGACGACGTCGCGATCATCGACGGCGGCAGGGTCATGGCCCAGGGGTCGCCCGAGGCGCTGTGCCGGGGCGGCGCGGAGAACACCCTGCGCTTCACCGGCCGCCCGGCCCTCGACGTCGCCTCCCTGTTGAAGGCGCTCCCGGCGGACTCCACCGCCGTCGAACTGACGCCCGGTGTGTACCGGGTGACCGGCAAGATCGATCCGCAGCTCCTCGCGACCGTCACCTCCTGGTGCGCCCAGCACGGGGTGATGCCGGACCGGATCTCGGTGGAACGGCACACCCTCGAAGACGTCTTCCTGGAGCTCACGGGCAAGGAGCTGCGTTCATGAGCGCGCGTACGGGCACGGGCGCCTACACGCCGAAGCCGGGGGCCGCGCCGCTCTCCCGCATGATCGCGGCGCAGGCGGCGCTGGAGACGCGGATGCTGCTGCGCAACGGCGAGCAGCTGCTCCTGACGGTCGTCATCCCGACGCTGCTGCTGGTGCTGTTCGGCTCGGTGGACATCGTCGACACGGGTGAGGGCGAGGCGGTCGACTTCCTGGCGCCCGGTGTCCTGGCTCTCGCCGTGATGTCGACGGCGTTCACCGGGCAGGCCATCGCCACCGGCTTCGAGCGGCGCTACGGCGTGCTGAAGCGGCTGGCGGTCTCACCGCTCCCCCGCTGGGGCCTGATGGCGGCGAAGACCCTGTCCGTGCTGGTCACGGAGGCCCTCCAGGTCGTCCTGCTGACGGTGATCGCCTTCGCGATGGGATGGAACCCGCACGGGAACCCCTTCGCCGTGCTGCTCCTGCTGGTCCTCGGCACGGCCGCCTTCTCGGGCCTCGGTCTGCTGATGGCGGGCACGCTGAAGGCGGAGGCGACGCTGGCGGCGGCGAACCTCGTCTTCCTGCTGCTGCTGGTGGGCGGCGGTGTCGTGGTCCCGCTGGAGAAGTTCCCGGACGCGGCGCAGAGCGTGCTCGGGCTGCTGCCGATCGCGGCCCTGTCGGACGGGCTGCGGGACGTCCTGCAGCACGGCGCGGGGGTGCCGTGGGGCGACCTCGGGATCCTCGCCGGGTGGGCGGTGCTCGGGCTGGGCGCGGCGGCACGCTTCTTCCGCTGGGAGTAGCCGCAGGTCACAGGGGTCGGGGGGATGGTCCGACCCCCTCGTGAATACGTGCACAAGCGGCGGCCTACGATGGGGGGCGTGCCGAAAGTGACCCGTGACGACCTCGTCTCCGCCGCGCGCAACCCGCTCGCCTTCATCGCCGAACGCTGGACCCCGGACCCCAGAACGGTCCGGCGCGCGGCCCTCGCCGCCCTCGTCATGGCGGTGGTCATCGTGGTGACCGGCGGTGCCGTGCGGCTCACCGGGTCGGGCCTCGGCTGCCCGACCTGGCCGAAGTGCACGGACGACTCGCTCACCGCGACCCGTGAGATGGGCCTGCACGGATACATCGAGTTCGGCAACCGCCTGCTGACGTACGTGCTGTGCGCGGCGGTCGGCTGGGCGATCGTCGCGGCGCGCTCACAGAAGCCGATGCGACGCAGCCTCACCCGGCTGGGCTGGGCTCAGTTCTGGGTCGTCATGGGCAACGCGGTGCTCGGCGGCATCGTCGTGCTGGTCGGTCTCAACCCGTACACGGTGGCCGCGCACTTCATGCTGTCGACCGCGCTGATCGCCGTCGCCGCCGTGATGTGGCACCGCACCGGCGAGGGCGACTCGGCCCCGCGTCCGCTGGTCGGCCAGGCGGTGCGGCAGCTGGTGTGGGTCCTGGTCGGCGTGACGCTGCTGCTGATCGCGGTGGGCACGGTCGTCACCGGCGCGGGCCCGCACGCGGGTGACTCCAGCGAGGTCGAGCGCATCCCGTTGAACTGGGAGAACGTCACCAAGCTGCACGCCGTGCTGGCCTGGATCGTGGTGACGCTGACCTTCGCCCTGTGGTTCGTGCTCAAGGCCGTGGACGCCCCCGCCGGTCCGCTGCGCCGCACCCGCGACCTGTTCCTGATCCTCCTCGCGCAGGGCCTCCTCGGCTATGTGCAGTACTTCACCGACCTCCCCGAGGTCCTGGTCGGCGCCCATATGTTCGGCTCCTGCCTGGTGTGGATCGCGACCCTCCGGGTGCTGCTGTCGCTGCGGGAACGGCTGGTGGACGAGGTCGACGCGCCCGCTCCGGCGGCACAGACGCCGGTCGCGGCGCGCGGCTGAGTCAGCCGTACGCCGCCACGAGGTCGTCGATCGCGGGTCCGAGGAACAGCCGGGTCAGCTCGGCCCGGTGCGGCACCGCCTCGCTCGGTCCGCCGTCCCGGCGCCGTGCGACGTCCGCGACCACCTCGGCGGGCGCGCCCAGCGTGGGCAGCAGGTCCAGGGCCTCGCGCTTGGAGATCAGGCGGCCGTCGCGCAGGGTGGCGGTGGCGCGGGCGAAGGTGAGCAGTCCGAGGTCGACCCAGACGTCCCGCTCCCAGAGGTCGGCCCTGTCCACCGCGGGGCGCCAGAACTCCTTCTGGTCGCGGACGACGAAGGCGTCCAGCTCGATGTCGGAGACGGGCGGCACCAGGGCCCCGGGCGGTTCGCCGTGCAGGACCAGGCCGAAGGTGTGCAGCTCGCGCCGGGTGACCGGGGTGACCGTCCGCCGGAGCAGGTGCTCGTGGGCCCATGTGAGGTGTCTGCGCTCGGCGTCGGCCGCCGTGGCCGGCGTCAGATAGGTGCAGTGCAGCAGGGCGGCGAGGGGGTGGTGGCGCAGCCGGGCGTGCAGCCGTCCGGCCGTCCACGCGGTGCGGGCGGTGACCGGGCCGTCCAGGACGGCGATCAGGTCCAGATCGCTGCGGCCCTGACGGTAGTCGCCCCCGCCGAGGGAGCCGTGGGCCCAGACGGCGAGCGGGGCGAGTGCGCGGAGTTCGTCGAGGAAGCGGCCGAGCAGAGCCGCCGTGCCGGTGGCGGGGCCGGGTAAGCCGGCGGTCGCGTCGCTGCGTGTCATGCGCCCAGTCTGTACAGCCCGCCCGGACGCCGTACACCCGACGGCTCACTCCAGCCCGTACACCCGTCGCGCGTTGTCGGCCGCGATCAGTCCCGCCACGCGCTGGGCGTCCGCCAGGGACCAGGCGCCCTCCGCCACCCACGTCCCGAGCACTCGCGCCAGCGCCTCGCGGAACAGCCGGGCCCCGACCACGTGCAGCTCGGGCAGACCGCGGGCGCCGCTGGAGAAGAGGAGCTTGCCGAAGGGGGCGAGTTCCAGGATCTCGGCGAGTACGGCGGTGGCCCGGGCGCCGGTGCGGACCAGTTCGGCGCCCAGGTCGGCGTAGACGTGCGGGAAGACGACGGCGAGGTGGGCGGCGTGGCGGTGGTAGGGGTAGCCGTGCAGCAGGATCAGGTCGGTGCCCAGGCCCGCCGTGGCGCGGGCGAAGTCGGCGAGCAGGACGGGGTCGGTGGCGTCGATCCGCAGGCCCGGTTCGCCGAGGCCCGCGTGGAGTTGCAGGGGGCGGCCCGAGGCGACGGCGATCCACAGCAGATGGCGCAGGAGGACCGGGTCGGTGAGCGACCCGCCGACCGGCCGGTGGGCGAGCCAGCGCCCCACCGCGCCGCGCACCTCCCCGGGGCCGGGTGGCTCGGGTGCGAACGCCAGGCCGTGCCGTACGCCCGCGACCGACGCGAAGGCGACGGCGTTCGCGGCGGCGGCGTGCACGGACTCGGCGAGATTGGCCAGGAACGACTCGACGGTGCCGGAGGTGTCGGCGACCTGTTCGGCGAGGAGTTCGAGGCGGACGATCTCGTGGGCGTCCGCGTCGCCGGTGGAGGCCATCTCGCGCGGGCCGGTGAGGTCGCCCGGCAGTCCCGTGTCGACGAGGTAGGTGGTGACGCCGCTGCCGCGCAGGAGTCTGCGGCCGGCTTCGAGGACACCCAGTTCGCGGCGCCGGGCGAGGTAGCGGGCCGGTGAGCAGTGCGGTTCCAGGCCCAGCAGGGGCGGGCACCAGCGGCGTACGGCGAAGCCCGTCTGGGTGTCGAAGAAGGTGGTGCCGGGGGCCGGTGGGCCCTCGCTGCGGGCGAGATGGGCCTCGAAGGTGCCGAGGCCCAGCTCCGTGCGCAGTACGCCGTGGCAGTACTGGTCCACGAGGGACGGCGTGTCGATCATCGGGCTCCCCGAGGCTGGACCTGTGAACTCCCACAGGTCCTAACGGGTGAGCCGGGCTCAGGTGTTGCTGTTGCTGGGGCCGCCGACCTGGATTCCGGCCATCCGGGACCACTCGTACGGGCCGGTCCGCACCTTGGCGGCGAACTCGCCGTCGAAGTCCTCGTGGACGGTGACGCCGGCCTTCTGTACGGCCTGCTCGGCGATGGCGTGGGTGGGAGCCACGAGGTCGCCCCAGCCGCCGTCCTCGCCGACCAGGACGATCCGCGCTCCGAGCTGGCCGATGTAGGCGACCTGGGCCTCGGCTCCGCGGTGCGCCGCCGCGAAGGAGCGGATCTGCTTGGCCAGCTTGGCCGCCTTGCGGTCGGCCTTCGCGGTGGCCTTGGCGTCCTTGGCCTCGTCTGCCTGCTTGGTGTCTGCCATGGGCAGGATGCTACCGATGGGTATGCGCCGGGGCGACGGGCGGGGTGAGTGGGGTTGACCACTCACCCCCGCGCGTGCGACGGGCGCGCCTCAGCGCAGGAAGGGGTCCACCGCGACGGCCACGAACAGCAGGGAGACGTACGTGATCGACCAGTGGAAGAGGCGCATCTCCTTCAGCTTGCCGCCGGTCGCGCCGCTCTTCGCCCGGGTCTGCAGGGCGTGGGCCTCCCAGAGCCACCAGCCGCCGGTCACCAGGGCGACCGCCGTGTAGAACCAGCCCGTGTAGCCGAGGGGGGTGAGGAGGAGGGAGACCGCGACCATCACCCAGCTGTAGAGGACGATCTGGCGGGCCACGACCCTGTTGGAGGCGATGACCGGGAGCATCGGGACGCCGACGCGGGCGTAGTCGTCCTTCACCTTCATGGAGAGGGGCCAGTAGTGCGGCGGCGTCCAGAAGAAGATGACGAGGAAGAGGATGACCGCGGCCCACGACATCGAGTTCGTCACCGCGGACCAGCCGATGAGGACCGGCATGCAGCCGGCGATGCCGCCCCAGACGATGTTCTGCGACGTACGCCGTTTGAGGATCATCGTGTAGACGACGACGTAGAAGAGGAGAGCCCCGAGCGACAGCCAGGCGGACAGCCAGTTGACGAGGAGGCCGAACCAGGCGGTGGAGACGACCGCGAGGGTGATGCCGAAGACCAGACCCTCACGAGGGGTGACCATCCCGGTGACCAGCGGACGCTGGGAGGTGCGCTCCATGAGGGCGTCGATGTCGCGGTCGATGTACATGTTGAGCGCGTTGGCGCCGCCCGCCGAGAGGTAGCCACCGACGCAGGTGGCGAGCACCAGCCAGAGGTCCGGGACGCCCTGCTCCGCGAGGAACATCACCGGAACGGTGGTGATCAGCAGCAGTTCGATGATCCGCGGCTTCGTCAGCGCCACGAACGCCTTGACTCGGGCCCCGATCGGCCGCTGACCCCGGCTGCTGCTCGTGTTGCTCGCGCCCAGCACTCCCGGTGGACGGGATTCGACGGCCGTCACGCACACCCCTGACAGAGACTCCCAGCAAGCCTCCGGATGTGAACTCCCCGTGACGGCTCGCGCGTACCACGCCACTGTAGACGTTGCCCAGAGCGAGCCTTTCAAGGGGGTGGGGTCGTGTTGGTAGGCGCCCGGTGGGGAGCCGAACACACTTCGGTTGAGCAGCCGGATGAGCGGCTCCGTATTCAGATGTCGAACAGCGGAACCCCCTGGTCTCACCATGCGGAACACGGGTCGGGAGGCGGACCGGATCCAGTCCCGTCAGTCTGGAATGACTCGAAAAAATGCGCGTTCCTACGGGGGTAGGCTCGACAACGGCCGGTGCCGTGAAGAACACCGGCACGAGACATGTGGAGAGGAGCCCTGACCCAGGGTGAGCACCAAGCCGACCACTACAGACCTCGCGTGGACCGAATTGGACCAGCGGGCCGTCGACACCGCCCGGATCCTGGCCGCCGACGCCGTCCAGAAGGTCGGCAACGGCCATCCGGGCACGGCGATGAGCCTCGCGCCCGCCGCGTACACGCTCTTCCAGAAGGTGATGCGCCACGACCCCGCCGACCCGGACTGGGTGGGCCGTGACCGGTTCGTCCTGTCCGCCGGCCACTCCTCCCTGACCCTCTACATCCAGCTGTACCTGGGCGGTTTCGGCCTGGAGCTGGCGGATCTGGAGGCCTTCCGCACCTGGGGCTCCCGGACCCCCGGCCACCCCGAGTACGGACACACCAAGGGTGTGGAGACGACGACCGGCCCGCTCGGCCAGGGTGTCGCCAACGCCGTGGGCATGGCGATGGCCGCGCGCTACGAGCGCGGTCTGTTCGACCCGGAGGCCGCCGTCGGCGAGTCGCCGTTCGACCACCACGTGTTCGTGATCGCCGGTGACGGCTGCCTCCAGGAGGGCATCTCCGCCGAGGCCTCGTCGCTCGCGGGTCACCAGAAGCTCGGCAACCTCGTGCTGCTGTGGGACGACAACCACATCTCCATCGAGGGTGACACCGAGACGGCCGTCTCCGAGGACGTCACCAAGCGGTACGAGGCCTACGGCTGGCACGTGCAGCGGGTGGAGCCCAAGGAGAACGGCGACCTCGACCCGGCCGCGCTGTTCGCGGCGATCGAGGCCGCGAAGGCCGTCACCGACCGGCCGTCGTTCATCGCGATGCGTTCGATCATCGCCTGGCCCGCCCCGAACGCGCAGAACACCGAGGCCGCGCACGGCTCGGCGCTCGGCGCGGACGAGGTCGCCGCCACCAAGCGGGTCCTCGGCTTCGACCCGGAGAAGAGCTTCGAGGTCGCCGACGAGGTCCTCGCGCACACGCGTGCCCTCGGCGAGCGCGGCCGTGAGGCCCGTGCCGTCTGGGAGAAGCAGCTGCAGGAGTGGCGTGACGGCAACGCCGAGCGCGCCGCCGAGTTCGACCGGATCAGCGCGGGCGAGCTGCCCGAGGGCTGGGAGTCGCACCTGCCGGAGTTCGAGACGGGCAAGGGTGTCGCGACGCGTGCCGCGTCCGGCAAGGTCCTCCAGGCGCTGGGCGCGGTGATCCCCGAGCTGTGGGGCGGCTCCGCCGACCTCGCCGGGTCGAACAACACCACGATCGACAAGACCAGTTCGTTCCTGCCGGCGGACAACCCGCTGCCGGAGGCGAACCCGTACGGCCGGACCATCCACTTCGGCATCCGTGAGCACTCCATGGCCGCGGAGATGAACGGCATCGCGCTGCACGGCAACACCCGGATCTACGGCGGCACGTTCCTCGTCTTCTCCGACTACATGCGCAACGCCGTGCGGCTGTCCGCGCTGATGCACCTGCCGGTGACGTACGTGTGGACGCACGACTCGATCGGTCTGGGCGAGGACGGTCCCACCCACCAGCCGGTCGAGCACCTCGCCTCGCTGCGCGCGATCCCCGGCCTGAACGTGGTCCGCCCGGCCGACGCCAACGAGACGGCGATCGCCTGGCGCGAGATCCTCAAGCGCTGGACCAAGGAGTTCGGCAAGGGCGCCCCGCACGGTCTGGCGCTGACCCGCCAGGGCGTGCCGACGTACGAAGCCAACGAGGACGCCGCCAAGGGCGGTTACGTCCTGTTCGACGCCGACGGCGGGGAGGCTCAGGTCATCCTGATCGCCACCGGCTCCGAGGTGCACGTGGCCGTGGAGGCCCGGGAGCAGCTGCAGGCGCGGGGGGTGCCCACGCGGGTGGTGTCCATGCCGTCCGTGGAGTGGTTCGAGGAGCAGGACCAGGGGTACCGGGACAGCGTTCTGCCGCCGTCCGTCAAGGCGCGTGTCGCGGTCGAGGCCGGGATCGGGCTGACCTGGCACCGGTACGTCGGCGACGCCGGTCGCATCGTTTCGCTGGAGCACTTCGGCGCTTCGGCCGACGGCAAGGTCCTCTTCCGCGAGTTCGGCTTCACTGCCGAGAACGTGGCCGCGGTCGCGCAGGAATCCCTGGCCGCCGCTCAGCGCTGACGCTTACACACGACACGTAGGAGATGTAATTCCATGACAGACGCACTCAAGCGCCTCTCCGAGGAAGGCGTGGCGATCTGGCTGGACGACCTGTCGCGCAAGCGCATCACGTCCGGCAACCTCGCCGAGCTGCTCGACCAGCAGCACGTCGTGGGCGTCACCACCAACCCGTCGATCTTCCAGAAGGCGATCAGCAGCGGTGACGGCTACGAGCAGCAGGTCTCCGACCTCGCCGCCCGCAAGGTCACCGTCGAAGAGGCCATCCGCATGATCACGACGGCGGACGTCCGCGACGCCGCCGACATCCTGCGCCCGGTCTTCGACGCGACCGGTGGCCAGGACGGCCGGGTCTCCATCGAGGTCGACCCCCGTCTCGCGCACAACACCAAGGCGACGGTCGCCGAGGCCAAGCAGCTGGCGTGGCTGGTGGACCGCCCGAACACCCTGATCAAGATCCCGGCGACGATGGGCGGCCTGCCGGCCATCACCGAGGTCATCGGCCTCGGCATCAGCGTCAACGTGACGCTGATCTTCTCGCTGGAGCGCTACCGCCAGGTCATGGACGCCTACCTGGCCGGTCTGGAGAAGGCCAAGGAGCGCGGCCTGGACCTCTCCAAGATCCACTCGGTGGCGTCCTTCTTCGTGTCCCGCGTGGACACCGAGATCGACAAGCGCCTCGACGCGCTCGGCACCGACGAGGCCAAGGCCGCCCGCGGCAAGGCCGGTGTCGCCAACGCGCGCCTCGCGTACCAGGCGTACGAGGAGGTCTTCTCCGACGGCCGCTGGGCGGCCCTGGAGAGCGCGGGCGCCAACAAGCAGCGTCCGCTGTGGGCCTCGACCGGCGTCAAGGACCCCGCGTACAAGAGCACGCTGTACGTGGACGAGCTGGTCGCGCCCAACACGGTGAACACCATGCCGGAGGCCACGCTGGAGGCCACCGCGGCGAGCGGTGAGATCCGCGGCAACGCGATCGCCGGGACCTACGAGCAGTCGCGTGCCGAGCTGGACGCGGTCGAGAAGCTCGGGATCTCCTACGACGAGGTCGTGCAGCTGCTGGAGGACGAGGGCGTCGAGAAGTTCGAGGCGTCCTGGAACGACCTCCTCAAGTCGACCGAGGCGGAGCTCCAGCGCCTCGCACCCTCGGAGGGCTGAACACCTTGGCACCTCTACCCGTCGCCGGAGCGAATCCGCTTCGTGACGCCGCAGACCGACGGCTCCCGCGCATCGCGGGGCCGTCGGGCCTGGTGATCTTCGGTGTCACTGGCGATTTGTCACGCAAAAAGCTGATGCCTGCCGTGTACGACCTCGCCAACCGCGGACTGCTGCCGCCGGGCTTCTCGCTCGTCGGCTTCGCGCGCCGGGAGTGGGCGAACGAGGACTTCGCGCAGGAGGTGCACGACGCGGTCAAGGAGCACGCGCGGACCCCCTTCCGCGAGGAGGTCTGGCAGCAGCTCATCCAGGGCATGCGGTTCGTCCAGGGCACCTTCGACGACGACGAGTCCTTCGAGCGGCTGCGCGACACCATCGAGGAGCTGGACAAGGCACAGGGCACGGGCGGCAACTTCGCCTTCTACCTCTCCGTGCCGCCGTCCGCGTTCCCGGTCGTCATCCAGCAGCTGAGGAAGCACGGACTGGCCGACCAGAGCAGCGGGTCCTGGCGGCGGGCGGTCATCGAGAAGCCGTTCGGGCACAACCTGGAGTCCGCCGAGGACCTCAACAAGGTCGTCCACGAGGTCTTCGCCCCGGACCAGGTCTTCCGCATCGACCACTACCTGGGCAAGGAGACGGTCCAGAACATCCTGGCGCTCCGCTTCGCCAACACGATGTTCGAGCCGATCTGGAACCGCTCCTTCGTCGACCACGTGCAGATCACGATGGCCGAGGACATCGGCATCGGCGGCCGGGCCGGCTACTACGACGGCATCGGCGCCGCCCGTGACGTCATCCAGAACCACCTGCTGCAGCTGATGGCGCTGACCGCGATGGAGGAGCCCGCCTCCTTCGACGCGGACGCGCTCGCCGCCGAGAAGACCAAGGTGCTCGGCGCGGTGAGGCTGCCGAAGGACCTGGGCCGGGACACCGTGTTCGCGCAGTACGCGGCCGGCTGGCAGGGCGGCGAGAAGGTCATCGGCTACCTCGAAGAGGACGGCATCGACCGCAAGTCGAAGACCGACACCTACGCGGCGATCAAGGTCGAGGTCGACAACCGCCGCTGGGCGGGGGTCCCTTTCTATCTGCGGACGGGCAAGCGCCTCGGCCGCCGGGTGACGGAGATCGCGGTCGTCTTCCAGCGCGCCCCGCACTCCCCCTTCGACTCCACCGCCACCGAGGAACTGGGCCAGAACGCGATCGTCATCCGCGTCCAGCCCGACGAGGGCGTCACGGTCCGCTTCGGCTCCAAGGTGCCCGGCACGTCGATGGAGATCCGGGACGTCTCGATGGACTTCGCGTACGGCGAGTCCTTCACGGAGTCCTCGCCCGAGGCGTACGAGCGTCTGATCCTCGACGTCCTCCTGGGCGACTCGAATCTCTTCCCGCGCACCGAGGAGGTCGAGCTGTCCTGGAAGATCCTCGACCCGATCGAGGAGTTCTGGGACAAGCACGGCAGGCCCGCGCAGTACCAGGCGGGCACGTGGGGTCCCGTCGAGGCGGACGAGATGCTGCAGCGAGACGGACGGAGCTGGCGCCGGCCATGAAGACGGACCTCACGGACACCACGGCCAGCAAGATCAACAAGGCGCTGGTGAAAGCCCGCCGGGCGATAGGCACCCCGGCGGTCGGCATGGTGCTCACGCTGGTCATCGTGACGGACGAGGAGAACGCGTACGACGCGCTCAAGTCCGCCAACGACGCCTCCCGCGAGCACCCCTCGCGCACGATCGTGGTGATCAAGCGCGTCTCCCGCTCCCCGCGCGACCGTACGAAGTCCCGCCTCGACGCCGAGGTACGGGTGGGCGCGGACGCGGGCACCGGCGAGACGGTCGTGCTGCGGCTCTACGGCGAGGTCGCGGACCACGCCCAGTCGGTGGTGCTTCCGCTGCTGCTGCCGGACGCTCCGGTGGTGGTGTGGTGGCCGGTGAACGCGCCGCTCGACCCGGCCCGTGACCCGCTGGGCGCGCTCGCCCAGCGTCGGGTCACCGACAGCTACGCGGCCGAGAAGCCGATCGACGAGCTGCGGACCCGCGCGGACAACTACGAGCCCGGCGACACGGATCTGGCCTGGACCCGGATCACCCCGTGGCGCTCCATGCTGGCCGCCGCGCTCGACCAGGTGGACTGCGAGGTCATCTCCGCGGAGGTGCAGGGCGAGCAGTACAACCCGAGCGTGGAACTGCTGGCCATGTGGCTGGCGGACCGGCTCCATGTGCACGTACGGCGTGGGGTGTCGGCCGGGCCCGGCCTCAACGAGGTGCGGATGCTGACCAGCACCGGCCCCATCCGGCTCTACCGGCCGACCGGCGGACTGGCACTGCTCACGCTGGAGGACCAGCCGGACCGCGCGGTGGCGTTGAAGCGCCGCGAGACGTCCGAGCTGCTGGCGGAGGAACTGCGCAGGCTCGACCCCGACGACACGTACGCCTCGGCGCTGCGGTTCGGGGTGGATCGGCTGGGCGGCGGGCTGAGCGGTGCGCCGGGCAGCGCGCTGTCGGCGGCGACCGCCGCGGGGGCCGGGTCCGCGGGCACCGGGTCGGTGGCCTCGTCCGGTGCGCCGGGGGACGCCTCCGCCTCGCCCGGTGCGCCGGGGAGCGCGTCGGCGTCCGTTCCGGGTGCCGTTTCGGGCTCAGGTCCGGGGCTCGGCGCGGCCGTCGCGTCGGCCGCCTCCGCGGCGCGGGCGGCCGCGGCGTTGCCTCCGGCGGCTCCGTCCGCTCCGTCGGGGACGCCGGGTTCCACGGGTTCGGCCGGGTCGGGCGCCTCCACGGGGTCGGCCGACGACGGTGACTCCGAGCGGCCGACCCCGGCGCAGATGCCGCCCGTGAAGAAGACGACGTCATGAGCACACCGCAGTTGGTCGTGCACCACGACAAGGAGCTGATGGCGCAGGCCGCGGCGGCCCGGCTGATCACCAAGATCGTGGACGCGCAGGCCTCGCGCGGCTACGCCTCGGTCGTCCTCACGGGTGGCCGCAACGGCAACGGGCTGCTCGCCGCGCTGGCGGCGGCGCCCGCCCGGGACGCGATCGACTGGGGCCGGCTGGATCTGTGGTGGGGCGACGAGCGGTTCCTGCCCGAGGGCGACGCCGAGCGCAATGTCACCCAGGCCCGCGAGGCACTGCTGGACTCGGTGCCGCTGGACCCGAAGCGGGTGCACGCCATGCCCGCCTCGGACGGGCCGTGGGGTGCCGATGTGGACGCGGCGGCCGCCTCGTACGCGGAGGAGCTGGCGCGGGCGGCGGGACCGGAGAACCACGGTGCGGTGCCCACGTTCGACGTGCTGATGCTGGGGGTCGGGCCGGACACCCATGTCGCCTCGCTCTTCCCCGAGTTGCCTGCCGTACGGGAGACCGAGCGGACGGTCGTGGGGGTGCGTGGGGCGCCGAAGCCGCCGCCGACGCGGGTCACCCTGACGTTGCCGGCGATTCGGGCGGCGCGTGAGGTGTGGTTGCTCGCGGCCGGGGAGGACAAGGCGGGGGCGGCGGCCATCGCGTTGTCCGGTGCCGGGGAGATCCAGGCCCCGGCGGCTGGGGCTGCCGGAAGGTCGCGGACCTTGTGGCTGCTGGACGCGGCTGCGGCGTCGCGGCTGCCGCGCTCGTTGTATCCGCCGGCGTCGCCGTGAACGACGTTCCCCGCGCCCCTCTTCAGGGGCGCGGGGAACCGCGCGAACGGGGTCCGGGGCGAACCCCGGGTCCGTGACCGTGCGTCGAAGGGGCACGCGGCCCCGTGGACGGAACGGGCGGGTGGAGGCGGCGGCGAGGAGACTCAGGCGGTGAAGTCGTCCTCCCGCGTTTCCGGCAGCGCCCACAGGCACAGCAGGCTGACCAGGCACAGCCCGCCCGTGTAGAACCCCAGCACCAACGGCGACGACCACTGGCTGTTCAGCCACGTCGCCACGAGCGGAGCGAACCCGCCGCCGAGCGTATTGGCCAGGATGAACGCCGCCGACGCCCCGGTGTAGCGCAGCCTCGCCGGGAACAGCTCCGCGAGGAACGCCGCCACCGGCGAGAACATCAGGGCGAGCAGCACGAGGCCCACCGTGTACGCGCCGGTGATGACGTACCCGTTGCCCGTGCTGAGCGAGCCGTACATCGGCACGGCCCAGACCACGCACCCGACCGCGCCCGTCAGCATCAGCGGACGGCGACCGACCCGGTCCGCCAGCCTGGCGACGGGCAGGGTGACCGCGATGCCGGCGGCCGCCCCCACACTCGCCGCCGTGAGCATCGTGTTCTGTGGGATGCCGAGCGACTTCGGCCCGTAGGACAGGCTGTAGACGATCGTCAGGTAGTAGACGGCGGATCCGCCGATCGCCGCGCCGGTGCCGAGCAGCAGTCGGCCGGGGTAGCGCGCGACGAGCGTGCCGAGCGGGAAGCGCGACACCGGCGACGCCGGGGACACCTGGGACGTCCCCGCCGAGGGCGGGTCCTGGAAGACCGGCGACTCCGACACCGTCGACCGCACCCACAGCCCGACCATCACCAGCACCGCGCTGAGCAGGAACGGCACCCGCCAGGCCCAGTCGGTGAAGCCGTCGCGGCCCACGATGTTCAGGGTCGGGAGGATGACGGCGGTGGAGAGCAGGAACCCGAGGGAGGGGCCGATGTTCGGGACGGCGGCGTACAGGGCCCGCCGGCCGGGCGGGGCGTGCTCGGCGGCCAGCAGGACCGCGCCGCCCCACTCGCCGCCCATGCTGACGCCCTGCAGCAGACGGAGGGTCACCAGGAGGACGGGGGCGAGGAGTCCGGCGGTCTCGTAGGTCGGGAGCAGCCCGACGCCGACGGTCGCGAGGCCCATGAGCAGGAGGGAGGCGACCAGGGCGCGTCGCCGGCCCAGCCGGTCGCCGATCGTGCCGAAGAGCACGACGCCGAGGGGGCGGGACAGGAAGGCCGCGGCGAAGGTGAGGAACGCGGCGAGGGAGGAGACGGTCGGGTTGCCGGAGGGGAAGAACGCGGGGCCGAGGACGAGCGCGGAGGCCGTGCCGTAGACCGCGAAGTCGTAGTACTCGATGGTCGTGCCGATGAGGCTGGCGGCGGCGACCTTGGGCGCCTTGCTGGTCCCGGCCGACGGGGAGACCGGTAAGGAGGCGGGTCTGGGATCGGTGGCCTCGGCGACGGTTCTGGACGGGGATTCGGGCATGGGGGGCTCACTTCCGGTACGCCCGGACACGAATGGTCCGGGCCCAGAGGGGGACGGCCACGCATGAAACACGAACCGGAGTGTGGCTGTCACCCTAGGCCGGGAAATTCGAATCCCACAAGGAACCCTCGAGAAAAGGAACCGCCCGCCGACTTCGTCGAATTTTTTCGAAGGAGTAATACGCGTCGATTACGCAGGACAACGACATTCAAAACATGTGATCCCGCTATGCGTGCGGACAGGTCGCCCAAATCTGCCGCGAACACCACCCCTGGGGCCCCGTCAACCCTGGGGATCCTGTCAAGTCTCTGTCAATATTCATGCGTCGGCCCGCATAAAAATTTGCCGACGGTCACGCCTTGCCAACTGCCGATCACGCACGGAATGCTGACGCCCGGCTGAACTTGAAACTTCTACGACCATCGTTTTTCGGACATGGATCGGAAGGCGCTTTTCCCATGCTGAAAAGTGGCAAGCCATTACGTTGGAGAAGACTTTCCCTGGTCGGCGACGACCGGCATTTGCTGATACCGCTCGACCACAGCGTTTCGGACGGTCCGGTCGCTCCTCCGGGTCGGTGGGAAGAGTTGTTGAAGGCGTTGGTGGCCGGCGGTGCCGACGGGATCATCGTCCACAAGGGGCGGGCCCGCACGCTCGATCCGGCCCTCCTGCGGAACTGCGCACTGGTGGTGCACCTGAGCGCCAGCACGGCCTGCTCCGCCGATGTCGACGCCAAAGTGCTGGTCGGCGACGTGGAGGAGGCAGTGGGCCTCGGCGCCGACGCGGTCAGCGTCCATGTGAACATCGGCTCGGACACCGAGGGGCGCCAGCTCGCCGACCTCGGCGCGGTGGCCCGCTCCTGCGACATCTGGGGCATGCCGCTGATCGCGATGGTCTACCCGCGAGGCCCCCGGATCGAGAACCCGCACGATCCCGCGCTCCTCGCGCACATCGTGAACGTCGCCGCCGACCTGGGCGCCGACATGGTGAAGACCTCGGTGGCCCTGCCGCTCGACCGTATGGCCGAGGTGGTGGCCCACAGCCCCATCCCCGTCCTCGCGGCCGGCGGTCCGCCCGACGGCTCCGACCTCATCGAGTACGGCACCGCCGTGATGGCCGCGGGCTGCCGGGGACTGGCCGTCGGCCGCCGGATCTTCTCCTCCCCCTCCCCCGCCTCCCTGGTGTCCCGGCTCGCCACCGTGGTGCACGGCGACGGGGTCACTGATGACATGAGCATGACTACCCCTCCCCATTACTCGACGATCGTGGCAGGTGTCGCATGAGGTTCGCGTGGATCGATCTCCGTGAAGTCCCCCGTCCGCAGCTCCAGGCGGTGGTGGACGCGGCCGTCCACGCCCGGATGGCCGGGGTGGTCTCCGCCGACGCCGAGCTGTTGGGGACACTGCCGCCGACGGTGACCCGGGTACTGGTCGGCGGGGCCCCGGCCGCCGCTCCTCCGAAGAAGTCCGCCGACAAGGGCGACAGGGGCGACAAAGAGGCTGTGGTCGCGGCCGGGGGCAAGGCCGATGCCAAAGCCGAGGGCAAGGCCCCGGCCGGCGCCGGACCCGACCTGCTGCTGCGCAGGTTCACCACCCAGGACGAGCTGGAAGCCCTCGCCGCGGAGAACCGGGCCGGCGTCGACGCACCGGTCGCCGGCTTCGTCGACGTACGGGACGACCGCACCCTCCAGCTGTCGTGCGCGGGCGCGATGGCGCTGCCGTACACGGTGATCCACTTCGCCGATCCGACGAAGATCCCGCTGGAGATCGTGCTCGCGGCGGCGGAGTCGGCCGAGGGGAAGCTGGTGACCGTCGTCGGGGACCTGGAGGAGGCGGCCATCGTCTTCGACGTGCTCGAACGAGGGTCGGACGGCATCCTGTTCACGCCCCGCGGCGCGGACGACGTGTTCGCGCTGGCCCGGCTGCTGGAGGCGACCACCCCGCAGCTGGAGCTGTCCACGCTCACCGTCGAGAGCATCCGGCACGTCGGGCTCGGCGACCGGGTCTGCGTGGACACCTGCTCGCACTTCGAGGAGGACGAGGGCATCCTCGTCGGCTCGTACTCCTCCGGGTTCGTGCTCTGCTGCAGCGAGACCCACCCGCTGCCGTACATGCCGACCCGGCCGTTCCGGGTCAACGCCGGTGCCCTGCACTCGTACACGCTGGGCCCCGACAACCGCACCAACTACCTCAGCGAGGTCGGCTCCGGCAGCGCCCTGCTGGCGGTCGGCGCCGACGGCCGCACCCGGCGGGTGGTGGTCGGGCGGGCCAAGCTGGAGTCCCGGCCGCTGCTGGAGATCCGCACCCACGCGGAGGACGGGCGGCTGGTGAGCCTCACCGTGCAGGACGACTGGCATGTGCGGGTCCTCGGCCCCGGGGGCAAGGTCCTCAATGTCACCGAACTGCGGACCGGAGACGAGCTGCTCGGTTACCTGGCCCAGGACAAGCGCCATGTGGGCCTTCCCATCGGCGAGTTCTGCAAGGAGGTCTGAGACCTCATGGGCTCACTCGTGGCGGCCGCGGCGGGCGAGGACGGGATGAGCGTCCTGGTCCAGCGGCTGTTCGACGCGCGGGACGACGGCCTGCCCTATCTGACGCATCAGCGGGAGACCGTCACACGCGGGGAGTTACGGGAGCGGGTCGCCAAGCAGGCCGCCGTCTTCGCCGGTTACGACATCGGGCCCGGCAGCACGGTGGGGCTGCGGACGCCGCCCAGCTTCACCCAGGTCGAGGTCCTGCTCGCGCTGTGGCGGTTGGGCGCGCAGGTGATGCTCTTCGACTTCCGGCTGAAGCCCGCCGAGGTCGACGCGCTGTGCGCCGTCTGCAAGCCGCAGTTCATGGTCCGGGCCGGTGCCAACGTCCGGGCCGCGTTCGGCTTCCGGTCCGAGTACGAGGTCGCCACCGAGTGCCGCAGGGCGGGGCGGGCCGCCGAGGGCGGGCACCGGCTGGTCCAGTTCAGCTCGGGCTCGACCGGACGGCCCAAGGTGATCGGCCGGAGCGCCGGGTCGATCGCCGCAGAGGTCGAGGCGTTCGCGGCGGTCCCCGGGATGCCGGTCGAGGGAGACCGGTTGCTGCTGCTCAGCTCCACCGCGCACAGCTTCGGCCTGCTCGGCGGGCTGCTGCACGCGCTGGCGGCCGGGGTGTCCGTCGTCTTCGCGCCCCGGGTCTCGGCCCGCGACATCCTGCGGACCTCCCTCGACCACCGCATCACCACCCTGTTCGGCGTGCCGATGCACTACGAGCTGCTCGCGGCCGCCCTCGATCCGCCCGCGCTGCCCGCGCTGCGGACCGCCGTCTCCGGCGGCGAGCTGATGCCTCCCGAGGTCGCCGCGCGGTTCGCCGAGCGGTACGGCGTCACGGTCGGCGAGGCCTACGGCACCACCGAGACCGGCATCGTCGCCATCGACGTCGGCGGCACGCTCCGGCCCTCCGTCGGCCGGCCCGCACCGGGTGTGGTGGTCCGGGAGCACAAGGGCGAACTGGACGTCGCGCTCGCCGAGTCGCCGTACCTCTTCGACTCCGGCGGCACGCAGTACACCGACGGCTGGCTGCACACCCGGGACCGGGCCGCGCTCGCCGCCGACGGAACGGTCACCGTCGGCGGCCGTGCCGACTCCCTCGTCGTCATCGGCGGCCTCAAGGTCGACCTCACCGAGGTCGAGCACGTGCTGCGCGCGCACCCGGGAGTCGAGCAGGCGGTCCTGGTCCACGAGGACGTCACCGAGGCGTACGTGGCCGTCGCCGCCGGGGCCGAGAGCCCGTCGGCGGAGGAACTGCTGCGCTGGTGCCGGGAGCGGCTGGCCGACTACAAGCTGCCCCGGGTGATCCGGCTGATGGAGTCCCTGCCCCGCACGTCGAACGGGAAGCTGGTCCGCCAGGCGGCGACGCTCCAGGCGGCGGCGAGCGGCGCGTAGCGGCCAACCGGTCTCCCACCACCACCTTTCGCATGACCTTCTCACGACATTCCCCCATGGAGATGGCGATCATGAGCACGTCCACCCTGGACAACGAGATCCGCGAGTTCGTCCTGACCACGGTCATCGACGAGATGAACATCCTGCTCAGCCGCGACGGCATCACGGACGAGAGCCCGGTGACCGTCGGCGGGCTGGAGCTGGACTCCCTGAGCCTGATCGAACTGACGCTGCGCCTGGAGTCGCGGTTCGGTGTGGAGATCCCGGACACCGACATCGAGCCGTTGGCCTCGCTGACCCTCGGCGGGCTCGTCGCCGAGGTCGTCGGGCGCGGGGCGAAGGCATGAGCGCGGAGACCTCCGCACCGTCCGTCACGGAAGCCGCCGCGCAGGACGGCGCCCCTCCGACCGTCCTCACCACGGGGCTCGTGCGGGAGCTGCTGTCCGACCGCAAGATCTTCCCCGGCGTCCCGGACGACCTCGACGAGGACGCCGAACTGGTCCTGGACTCCCTGGGCCTGGTGTGGCTGCTGCATGTGGTGGAGGAGCGGTACGGCGTGGTCGTGGAGCCCGGCGACGAGGACATCGCGGGTCTGACCTCGCTGCGGCGGCTCACGGAGTTCCTGGGCGCGGCCGGCGCGCCGGGGGCGGTGGAGGGGGGTGAGCGCGTTGACCGGTGAGGTGACGGTGACCGGGTTCGGCGTGCGCACCGCCTTCGGCACCGGTGCGGACGCCCTGCGACGCGGTGTCTTCGCCGGTGTCCCCTCCTTCGCCCCCACCACCCGGTTCGACACCGGCCCCTACCGCACGCCGATGGCCGGCGCCGCCCCCGAGGGCCCCGACGCGATGGAGCACTGGGCGCTGCGCCCCGCCCTCGCGCGCTGCGGCGCGGAGGCCCTCGACATGGCCGGCCTGCCCAGGGGCACCGAGGCGGCGGTCCTGCTGGGTATCGCGGGCGACTGCACGAGCATCACGCGGTACTGGCGGGAGGCGGCGGCACCCGCGGCCGACGGGAACGGCGGCGGTGCGGGCCGGGGCACGCCCCGAGCCCGGGCGCTCGACGAGACCGACGCGGGCGACCGCCCCGACGCGGGGCACGCCCTCGCCGGCGACGGGCCGCCCGTCGGGGCGGCGGGGCTCGCCGCGGAACCGGCCGGCCCGGCGGCCGCCCGGCTCGCCGACGCCGTCCCCGCGTATCTCGCCGAGTCGCTGGCCGCGGGCCTCGGGCTGACCGGGCCCCGGCTCACCTTCACCAACGCCTGTGTGGCCTCCGCCGCCGCGATCATCCACGCCTGTCGACTGATCTCCTCCGGGCGGATCGATGTCGCGGTGTGCGCCGGCGGCTATCTCGTGGAGGAGGAGACGTTCGGGAAGTTCGACTCGGGGCGGGCGCTGTCGCGTGACGGCACGGTGCGGCCGTTCAGCGCGGACCGCACCGGGCTGCTGCTCGGCGACGGCGTCGCGGCGGTCGTGCTGGAGTCCGCCGAGCACGCGCGGCGGCGCGGGGCCCGGCCGCTGGCGGGTGTGGTCGGCTGGGGTGCGGCGACCGACGCCCACCACATCGCGCAGCCGCACCCGGACGGCGTCGGCCTGGCCCGCGCGACCCGGCAGGCGCTGCGGCTGGCCGGGGACCCCGACGGGTCGAGCCTCGGCTACGTCAACGCCCATGGCACCGGCACCAAGTACAACGACGGCGCCGAGACCCGGGGGCTGCGCGCCGCCCTCCGGGAGCGGGCCGGGGCGATCCCGGTCAGCTCCACCAAGAGCACCACCGGCCACCTCCTGGAGGCCGCCGGGGTCGTGGAGTTCGTGATCACGATGCTGGCGCTGACGGAGGGCGTGCTGCCGCCCACGGCCAACTTCACACGGGCGGACCCGGAGTGCGACCTGGACTACGTGCCGAACACGCCCCGACAGGCCGACCTCCGCCGGGCCCTCACCATCAACGCCGCCTTCGGGGGCGCCAACACCGCACTCGTGCTGGAGCGACCGTGACGACGACGGACAAGCACAGGAAAGCCACGTCGGCGAGGGGGGCCGAGACCCGCTCGGCGGGCACGAGCGAACCCACGTCGACGGGCGAGAGCGAACCCACGGCGGCCGGCGGAAGCGGACCCGCGTCGGCGAGCCGTGACGAGCCCGAGCCGGCCGGCAAGGTGACGCCGCGTGCGCCGCTCGCGGTCCTGGCCGGCGCCACCGCGACCCACGGCACCGGGCGGGACGGCGACATCCCGCTGCCGCGCCTGCCCGGGTTCGTGGAGTCGGCGTTCAGCCCGCTGGTGTACGAGGTCGCCGCGCGGTGTCTGACCGGGCGGCCCGGTGGGGGCACCTCCCGCTGCGAAGCCGAGAGCGGGGAAGGCTCCCGCACGGCCGTCGTGCTCGTGAGCCTGATGGGCGACACCACCACGGCCGACCTGGCGAGCCGGCGCGTGGTCTCGGGCCGGGTCCACAACCCGCTGCTGTTCATGCAGGCCACCGCCAACTCCGTGCTGGGGCACCTCAGCCGGGAGTTCGGGATCACCGGGCAGATGTTCAGCCTGTCGACCCTCGACGACCCGGTGACCGAACTGCTGGCCATGGCCGACCTCCTCCTGGAGGACCCGGAACTGGACCAGGTCCTGGTGGTGGGCGTGGAACTGGGCGGCGGCGAGCGATGGGCCGCCGTGCACCGGGAGCTGTCCGCCGGCAACGGCCGCGCGGTCCCGGACCTGCCCGCGTCCGCCGCCCTGGCGGCGGCCGTCCTGCTCGGCCGCCCGGATGCCGGCGCGGGCCCCGATGCCGGCGCGCATCCCGGTTCCGGCGCCCTCATGCCCATCCGCTCGCCGGAGACGTACGCAGGGGAGCGCTCGGCGGCTGCTCCGCACAACGGCAGCATCCAAGGCCTGTTCGACCTGGCCGCCGCCCACCGGCGGCTGTCCCGGGACGGGGAACGAGACGAGACGGAGAGCCATGCTCATCAGTAGGCAGGAGCGGGCGCGGATCTGCTCCGACACGGAACTCGGCGCCGGCAACGTCCTGCAGCGACTGCGCGCGTACGAACGACCGCTCGACGAACCGGTGTTGCACACCGACGGCACCTGGCGCGCACCGGACGGCAGCCGACCCGAGGTGCTCACGCTCGGACAGTTGTACGAGGTGGTCGAGGCCTACGCGGGCTGGTACGCGGCCCACGGTGTGCGCCCCCGCGACCCGGTGGCCATCCACTCCTTCTCCGCCGTCGAGTTCGCGGTGAACTTCCTGGCGCTGACGTCGATCGGAGCCGTGCCGTCGTTCGTCAACGGCAACCTCGCGCCGGAGATCGCCCGGGAGTACGTCCGCCGCCAGGGCGCGGTGGGCGCCTTCACGGACGCGGCGCACCGCGCGGTACTGGCCGGGGATGCGGGAGGGGCCGGGGGCGCGGAAGGCGCGGAGGGCGCGGGAGGCTCGGGGGGTGACGGCCTCGGGCTCGGTTTCCACCTCACCGCCGCCGACGTCCGCCCGGAGCACCGCGCGTCGCTTCCGGCGTCGTACCCCTACCGGCACGACCTCACCGACCCGGTGCTCATCTCCCACTCCTCCGGCACGACCGGCCTGCCGAAAGGGGTGCCGCACACCCATCGGACGCTGATGTACGCCCAGGTGCACCGGCTGCGGTTCTCCACCGGCGCCGACATGGAGCGCACGCTGGTGGGACTGCCGGGCGCGCACAACGCGATGGTGGCGACGCTGCTGTACTGCCTGCTGCTGCGCACGGACCTCAAGCTGCTCTCCAGCCAGCGCGGCACGGACGTGCTGGACGCGGTCGAGGACTTCCGGCCGACGACCGTGCTGGCCTTCGCCGGCACCTTCGGCGAGATGGCGGCGGAGGACCTGACGGCGCGCGATCTGTCCAGCGTGCAGGTGTGGTTCAACACGGGGGACGCGGCGCACGAGGCGCACATCCGGGCGCTCGTCCGGCACGGGACCCGGGTCGAGATCCGGCGCGACCTGAGCCGCGTCCGCGTCGAGGGGTCGGTCTTCGTGGACGGGCTCGGTTCGTCGGAGGCCGGCTACTCGGTCTTCCACAACCGGCACACCAAGGACACCTCCGCCTACTCCCGCTGCGTCGGCAAGCCGATCAGCTTCGCCGAGGCCGCCGTGCTCGCCGAGGACGGCACCCCGCTGCCGCCCGGACGGATCGGCCGTCTGGGCCTCAAGTCGCCCACGTTGACGCCCGGTTACTGGAACGACTCGCTGACCTGGAACCGGATGCGGCTCGGCGGCTACTGGCTCACCGGGGACCTCGCCCACCGGGACGAGGAGGGCAACTTCTACCACCTCGACCGGGCGCCGGACGCCATCCGCACCCCGGCGGGGATCGTCTTCAGCACCCGCACCGAGGAACTGCTCCTGGCCGCGCTGCCGGAGCTCGGCGACTGCACGGTGGTCGGGGTCGCCCCCGACGGCGTACGGGCGGACTGGGACGGCGACGGCGTGGCGGAGGCGTACGCGCTGCTCCAACTCGCCGACGGGAGCGGCGCCGACGAGGAGCGGAGCAGGACGGGAGTCGACGACGAGCGGAGCGGGCCCCGGGACGACGAGCAGCGGCCCGGGACGGAAGTCGACGAGGAGTGGACCGGGCGGGTCAACGCGGTGCTGACGGCCGCCGGGTTCCCGCCGGTGACCCGGGCCCTGCGGATGAGGCCCGATGACGTGGCCAAGGGCGCCACCGGCAAGGTTCTCAAACGAGTGATGCGCGACCGGTTCGCCGCCGACAGGGCTGACGCGGTCGCCGCCGAGGAGCAGCACGTATGAGCACGCACACCGACGCCGAGGGCGTCAACCACCGCGCCCGCGCCGGTGAGGCGTACCGGCTGTGGTGGCAGCACGACGCCAACTGGTACCAGGGGGTGGCCGCGCGGTTCGGGCAGGAGGTCGCGAACGAGATCAACGCGGAGGCGATGGGGAAGGTCGCCCTGCACGTCGGGCAGCGGGTCGCCCGGCTGCACGGCCCCCTCCCCGACACCGGCGACGGCCGCAAGGACCTGGAGGAGCTGCGCCGCCGTTACGACGACTGCGGTGACCGGATGTTCCCGCCGGAGCTGCGCAACGCCGCCACCGAGGTCGAGGACGACGACCTGATCGTCCTCACCCTCAAGCGGAACTTCGCGATCACCATGGTCCGGATGGCGGGTTCGCTGGAGGGCTACCGCTGCCCGTGCACCGCCGTCCACGCCGGCTGGTCCGAGGGGCTCGGCGTGACCCTCACGGAGAACAGGGCCGAGTCGTGCCTGCGCGACGGCGCCAAGGCGTGCCGTCTGCTCATCCGGGTCGCCCCGACCGCCGCAGCCACCACGCCCACCGCACCCACCGCTGTCGTCCCCGGTTCGGAGGGCTGAGCCATGCGTGTACTCGTCGCCGGGGCCACCGGCGTGGTCGGACATCCGCTGGTGGGCGCCTTGCGGGCGCGGGGCCATCGGGTGAGCGCCCTGGTTCGGCAGGGGTCACGGGGCCGGGCCCCGGAGGCGGACGAGGTGGTGGTCGCCGACGCCCTGGACCGCGAGGCCGTGCTGTCGGCGGTGTCGGCCGCCCGGCCCGAGGTGGTCGTCCACCAGATGTCCGCCCTGCGGCTGCTGCGGGACGACCCGCCGGAGGCCTTCGTCCGCACGGCCCGCCTGCGCGTCGAGGGCACCGCCCACCTGATCGAGGCGGCCCGCGCGGCCGGCACGCGCCGACTGGTCGCCCAGTCCATCGCCTTCGCCGCCGCCCCGGCCGGCGGCCCGGTCCTCGACGAGGGGGCGCCCCTGTACGTCGACGCCCCCGACCCCGGCTGGGCCTCGACCGTACGGGCCGTCGCCGAGCTGGAACGGCAGGTGACGGCCGGCGCCCTGGAGGGTGTGGTGCTGCGCTACGGCACCCTGTACGGCCGCCGCACGGCGTACGCCCGCACCGGCGCCACCGCGCGATCCGTGCAGGCCGGCCGGCTGCCGCTGCCGGGCGGCGGGGCCGGGATCATGTCGTTCCTGCACGTCGAGGACGCGGTGGGAGCGGCCGTGACGGCCGTCGAGTCCGAGGCCACCGGGGTGTTCCATGTGACGGACGACGATCCGGCCCCCGCCGCGCAGTGGCTGCCGCACCTCGCCCGGATGCTCGCCGCTCCCTCCCCGCGCACGGTCCCGGCGGACCTCGCGCCCCGGCTCCTCGGCTGGTTCATGGCCCACCAGCTCACCTCCGCGCGCGGCGCCGCCAACGACAGGGCCCGTACCGTCCTGGGCTGGAAGCCGGCCAGACCGAGCTGGCGTGACGGGCTGGGCCAGGAATGACCCGTGCCGAGGACGCCCTCGCCGTCTGTGTGATCGGCGCCGGTCCGCGCGGGCTGTCCGTGCTGGAGCGGATCTGCGCCAACGCGGGCGGGGTCGGGCGGCCGGTCGAGGTCCACCTCGTCGATCCGTACCCGCCGGGCGCGGGCGCGGTCTGGCGCACGGACCAGCCGGGCGAGCTGCTGATGAACACGGTCGCCTCCCAGGTGACCCTGTTCACCGACGACAGCGTGGACTGCGCGGGACCGTCGGTGCCGGGACCGAGTCTGTACGCCTGGGCGTGCGCGATCCGCGACCGGGCCGCCGGGGAGGACCGCGCGTACGACCACGGTCAGGAGGTCGGCCGGGACGTCGTACGGGCGCTGCCCGCGCGGGTCGTGGAGGAGGCCCGGCGGCTCGGCCCCGACACCTATCCGACCCGCGCGTTCCACGGCCACTACCTGGAATGGGTCTTCCGGCACCTGTTACGCACGGCTCCCGCCCATGTGACGGTCCGCACCCACCGGACGACGGCGGTCGCGCTGACCGACGACCCCGCGACCGTGCGGAACGAGGACACCTCGGGCCGGCGGGGCGAGGCGGTCGCGGGCCGGCGGAGCGAGGCGGTCGCGGGCCGTTCGCAGCGGGTGACGCTGGCGAACGGCGACCGGCTGTCGGGGCTCGACGCGGTGGTGCTGGCCCTCGGTCACGGCGCTCTCACGCCGTCGACGGAGGAGCGCGCGCTGCGCTCCTTCGCCGACCGCCACGGCCTCGCCTACGTGGCCCCGGCCAACCCGGCCGACGCCGACCTGAGCGGGATCGCGCCGGGTACCCCGGTCGCCCTGCGGGGACTGGGCCTGAACTTCTTCGACTGCGTGGCCCTGCTCACCGAGGGCCGCGGCGGCACGTTCAAGGAGGGCGAGGCCGGTCTCGTGTACCTCCCGAGCGGCAACGAGCCCGTGCTGTACGCCGGTTCGCGGCGTGGCGTCCCGTACCACGCCCGGGGCGAGAACGAGAAGGGCGCGCTCGGGCGCCACGAGCCGCGTTTCCTGACCCCGGACGTCATCGCGGGGCTGCGCCGCCGGGTGGCCGACGGGCACCCCCTGGGCTTCCGCCAGGACCTCTGGCCGCTCGTCGACCGCGAGGTACGGACCGTCTACCACGAGGCGTGGATCCGCGCAGCCCGGGGACCGCAGGAGGCAGAGGAGTTCGTACGGTCGTGCCGCGCGGACGCGGACGGACGGGGCGAGGCGGCCCTGCTCGACCGTCACGCGGTCCCGCCCGGCGAGCGATGGGACTGGACGCGGATCGAACACCCCTACGGCGAGCGGAGGTTCACCGGCCGGGCCGACTTCCGCGGCTGGCTGCTGACGTATCTGCGCCGGGACGTCGCCGAGGCCCGCCGCGGCAATGTGCACGGCCCGTTGAAGGCGGCGCTGGACGCCCTGCGGGACCTGCGCAACGAGATCCGGCTCGTCGTCGACCACGGCGGAGTCTCCGGCGATTCGTACCGCGCCGAACTCGACGGCTGGTACACCCCGTTGAACGCCTTCACCTCGATCGGCCCGCCCGCCTTCCGTGTCGAGCAGCTGATCGCGCTGATCGAGGCGGAGGTCGTGCAGGTGCTCGGCCCGGGGATGCGCGTACGGGCGTGGGCGCCCGGCGCCCAGGTGGCGGAGGGCGCCGGCGAGGGCGGTTTCCTCGTGGACGCCGAGTCGGTGGACGACCCTCCGGTGCGGGTCGCCGCCCTGGTCGAGGCCCGGCTGCCCGCCGTGGACCTGCGGCGGAGCACCGACCCGCTGCTCCGCGGGCTGCTCGCGTCCGGCGCGTGCGGCCCCTACCGGCTGCCGGGCGGGACGGGTCACGAGCCCGGCGGGCTGGCGGTCACCGCCGGCCCGCCACGGCTGGTGGACGCGGCGGGCCGGCCGCATCCGCACCGGTTCGCCTTCGGGGTGCCGGTGGAGGGGGTGCGCTGGGTGACGGCGGTCGGCATCAGGCCCGGCGTCGGCTCGGTGACGCTGGAGGACTCGGACGCGATCGCCCGGGCGGCGCTGGGGCTCGAACCGGTACCGGAGCGGGGGCCGGGGTCGGAGCGAGGGCCGGCGCCGGGGCCGGAGCGGGGGCCGGGGCCGAGGTCCGGGAGCCACGAGGTCCCCGTCGTTCCACCCCCACCACGGACATCCGGCACGAGGAGTCGATGAGCATGAACGCGATGTCCGCGGGCACCGACGCGGGCCTGCTCGCCCCCACGTGGGCGGGCACACCCGTCGCGGCCGAGGTGACCGACGAGGCGTGGCTGCAGGCCATGCTGGACGCCGAAGTGGCCCTCGCCCGCGCCCAGCACGCGGTCGGGCTGACGCCCGCCGCCGCCGTGCGGACCATCGCCGAGGCGGCCCGCGCGGAACGGCTCGACCTGGTCGCGCTGGCCCACGCCGCCCGGGCGGCCGCCAACCCGGTGGTGGCCCTGGTCACCGTCTTCGGCGAAGCCGTCGCCGCGAGGGATCCGGCCGCCGCGGAGTATGTGCACCGGGGCTCCACCAGCCAGGACATCCTGGACTCGGCGGCGATGCTGATCGGCCGTCGGGTGCTCGATCTGATCGCGGCGGACCTGCGCCGCGTGATGGCCGCCCTCGCCTCCCTCGCCGACGCCCACCGTCACACCGTTCTCGCCGGCCGCACCCTCGCCCGGCACGCGGTGCCGACGACCTTCGGGCTGAAGGCGGCGGGGTGGCTGGAACTGGTCGCCGACGCGTCGGTACGGGTCCGGGCGGTCGCCGCGCGGCTTCCGGCGCAGCTGGGAGGAGCGGGCGGGACATTGGCCGCTTATCGGGAGTACGCGGTGATGGACCGCGGGGGCCTGGCCGGAACGGACGGCGGAACGGACCACGGAACAGACGGCGGCGACCCCGGCGAGGGCGGGCTGGAGCTGCTCAAGCCGTTCGCCGAAGCGCTGGGCCTCGCCGAGCCCACGCTCCCCTGGCACACCGTCCGGACTCCCGTCGCCGAACTCGGGGCCGCGCTCCAGCTCGTCACCGGGGCGCTCGGGAAGTTCGCGCTCGACGTGCAGACGCTGTCCCGGACGGAGATCGGTGAGCTGTCCGAGCCGGCGGGGGCCGGGCGCGGCGCCTCCTCGGCCATGCCGCAGAAGCGGAACCCCGCGCTGGCCACGCTGATCGTGTCGGCCGCCCGGCAGGTCCCCGCGCACGCCCTCGTGCTGGCGCAGTGTCTGCTCGCCGAGGACGAGCGGCCCGCCGGGGCGTGGCACGCCGAGTGGCAGCCGTTGCGGGAGGCGCTGCGGCTGACGGGCGGTGCCACGCACACCGCCGTCGAGCTCGCGGAAGGGCTGATCGTCCACCCGGAGCGCATGCGGGCCAACCTCGACCTGACCGGCGGCGCCATCGTCACCGAACGCCTGAACGTGGCGCTGGCCCCGGTGCTCGGCAAGGTCCGCGCGAAGAAGCTCCTGAGCGCCGCCTCGGCCGAGGCCGCCGACACCGGCCGCCCCCTGAGCGCGGTGCTGGCCGCCGACCCGGAACTGTCCGCCCGGTTCTCCCCCGACCGGCTCTCCGAACTGCTCGACCCCGCCCGGTACACGGGCGCGGCCGAGGCCCTGATCGACCGGGCCCTGCGCAGATACGACGAGCTGGGCGCGGAGCCGCGCGATCACGAGAAGAACGGAGGCACGCGGTGAGCACCGTGAGCCGGACGACCGCGGCACCGACCGCCCCACCCGCCCGCTCCTGGCCCGTCCTCCTGGTCGTGGTCTGCGCCCAGATGCTGATCTGGCTGGACACCTCGATCCTCAACGTCGCCGTCACCACCCTCGCCGACCCGGTGGAGGGCCTGGGCGCCACCCCCGGCGAACTGGAGTGGGTGGCGAGCGCGTACACCCTGGTCGTCGCCGGCACCCTGTTCGCGGGTGGCGCGCTGGCCGACCGTTTCGGCCCCCGGAACACACTGGTCGCGGGGCTAGCGCTGATCGGCGTGGCCTCCGGCGCGGGCGCGTTCGTGGACAGCCCGGCGTGGCTGATCGTGGCGCGGGCCTTCATGGGAGCGGGCAGCGGTCTGCTCATGCCCGCGACGCTGACGGTCATCGTGCAGAGCACCCCGGAGGAGAAACGCACCCGGGCGATCGCGATCTGGAGTTCGTCGAGCGGTCTCGGCGTGGCCGTCGGCCCCGTCGCGGGCGGGGCACTGCTCAGCCACTTCTGGTGGGGCTCGGTGTTCCTGGTCAACGTACCGATCGTGGCCCTGTGCCTGCTGGCGGTCCTGGCCGTCGTCCCCGACCTCGGCGGCTCCCGTCGCCGGGTGCTCGACCTGCCGGGCCTCGCCCTGTCGGTGCTCGGCCTGGGCGGCGTCGTCTACGGGGTCATCGAACTCGGCGGCGGCAGCTCCTGGTACGGCCCGCGCGTCCTGCTGCCCCTGGTGCTGGGCGGTGTGCTCCTGGCCGCGTTCGTCGCCGGTCAGCGCAGGTCCACGACGCCCAGTCTGGACCTGCGGCTGTTCCGGCAGCCCGGCTTCACGGCGGGCAGCGCGGTCCTGCTGATCGCCTTCATGGCACTGGCCGGTCACCTGTTCTACGCGGCCTTCTACCTCCAGGGGCCCCGGGGCCTCTCCCCCGCCGACGCGGGGACGGTGATGATCGCCGCCGCCGTCGGCATCGTCCTGGGCAGTCAGGCCTCCCCGGCGCTGAGCCGCCTGTGGTCGGCCCGCTGGACGGTCGCTTCCGGCGTCCTGGCCACCGCCCTCACCTACGTCGCCTACGCATGGCTCGACGGGCACACCCCCCTCTGGGTCGTCGCCGTCCTGCTGTGGATCCAGGGCTTCGGCATGGGCCTGGTCGGCACGCCGGTCACGGCCGTGATGATGCGCGGGGTGCCGCCGCAGCTCGCGGGTGCCGGTTCCGCCGTCAACAGCGTCACCCGGCAGGTCGGCGGCACCCTCGGTGTGGCGCTGGCCGGCTCGATCCTCTCCGGCGTCTACCGGCGGCGGATGGCCGACGCCGAACTGCCCGGCGCCACACCGGGCCTGTCCCCGGCAGCCGAGGAACAGGCCCGCTCCTCCCCCGAGGCGGCCCGCTCCCTGTCCCGTTCCCTGGACCTGCCCGGCCTGGCCACCACCGCCGACCGCGCCTTCCTCGACGCCATGGACGCCGCCACGCTCTCCGTCGCCGCCCTCGCGCTCGTCGGATGCGCGGTCGCCGTCGTGGGCCTGCGCACCCGGGCGCCGGACCCGGCACAGAACACCCCACACTCGGCAACGATCCCGTCGGACTCGGCGGAGACCCCGTCAGGCTCGACGGAGACCCCGTCGGGCTCGACGGAGAAAAGGACAGCGCGATGACACAGGCCACGGCCCGTTCGGTCTTCGTCACCGGCGGGAACAGGGGCATCGGGCTCGCCGTCGCCCGCCGTTTCGCGGCGGCCGGGGACCGGGTCACCGTGACCCACCGGGGCGAGGGACCTCCTGCCTCCGAGGGTCTCCTCGCCGTGCGGTGCGACGTGACGGACAGCGGTCAGATCGACCAGGCCTTCAAGGAGGCGGAGACCGCCCACGGCCCGGTCTCCGTCCTGGTCGCAGGCGCCGGCGCCGCCCAGGACCGGCTGCTGGTCCGGATGACCGAGGCGGACTTCACCTCGGTCGTCGACACCAACCTCACCGGGGCCTTCCGTGTCGCCCAGCGCGCGGTGCGGGGCATGCTGCGCGCGGGCCACGGCCGTATCGTCCTGATCTCCTCCACGGCCGCCCTGCGCGGCGCCCCCGGCCAGACCAACTACGCCGCGGCGAAGGCCGGTCTGGTCGGCTTCGCCCGCTCCCTCACCCAGGAACTCGGCCCCCGCGACATCACCTGCAACGTCGTCGCCCCCGGCCTCACCGAGACCGACATGAGCCGCGCCCTCACCGCGGAGCAGCGCAGCGCACTGCTGCGGACCACCCCCGCCGGACGCCTGGGCACCCCCGAGGAGGTCGCCGAGGCGGTGGCCTTCCTGGCCGACGCCGGGTACGTACGCGGCGCCGTGATCCCCGTCGACGGGGGCGCCGGACTGGGCCACTGAGGCCCGGCGAGGCCCTGGACCGCCGGGCCCCGCGGACCGGGTGGGGAAGTGGACGTCGCGCGGCCGCCCGCCTCCCCACCCCGTACGGCTACCGTCCGCGCAGCGCCCGGTACTTGGCGACCAGGGCCTTCGTGGACTCGTCCAGCCCCGGTACCTCGGCCCCTTCCGTGAGCGCCGGCTCGACGCGCTTGGCGAGGACCTTGCCCAGCTCGACGCCCCACTGGTCGAAGGAGTCGATGTTCCACACGGCACCCTGGACGAACACCTTGTGCTCGTACAGCGCGATCAGCTGGCCGAGGACCGACGGGGTCAGCTCCTTCGCCAGGATCGTGGTCGTCGGGTGGTTCCCCTTGAACGTCTTGTGCGGCACCAGCTCCTCCGGCACGCCCTCCGCCCGCACCTCGTCCGGTGTCTTGCCGAAGGCCAACGCCTGGGTCTGGGCGAAGAAGTTGGCCATCAGGAGGTCGTGCTGCGCCTTGAGCGGGTCACTGAGCTCGGCGACCGGCTCCGCGAACCCGATGAAGTCCGCGGGGATCAGCTTCGTGCCCTGGTGGATCAACTGGTAGTACGCGTGCTGCCCGTTCGTCCCCGGTGTACCCCAGACGACCGGCCCGGTCTGCCACTCCACCGGCGCCCCGTCCCGGCCCACGTACTTGCCGTTGGACTCCATGTCCAGCTGCTGGAGGTAGGCGGTGAACTTGGACAGGTAGTGGCTGTAGGGCAGCACCGCGTGCGACTGGGCGTCATGGAAGTTGCCGTACCAGATCCCCAACAGGCCCAGCAGCAGGGGCACATTGGACTCGGCGGGTGCCGTACGGAAGTGCTCGTCGACGATCCGGAATCCGTCGAGCATCTCCCGGAAGCGGTCGGGACCGATCGCGATCATCAGGGACAGCCCGATGGCCGAGTCGTAGGAGTACCGCCCGCCGACCCAGTCCCAGAACTCGAACATGTTGGCCGTGTCGATGCCGAAGTCCGACACCTTCTCGGCGTTCGTCGAGAGCGCCACGAAGTGCTTGGCGACGGCCTCGGAGCCGGCCTTCAGCTCGGTGAGCAGCCAGTCACGCGCGGAGGTCGCGTTGGTGATCGTCTCGATCGTGGTGAACGTCTTGGAGGCGATGATGAACAGCGTCTCCGCCGCGTCCAGGTCCCGCACCGCCTCGTGCAGATCGGCCCCGTCCACGTTGGACACGAAACGGACGGTAAGATCGCGGTCGGTGTAGGAGCGCAGCACCTCGTACGCCATCGCCGGGCCGAGGTCGGAGCCGCCGATCCCGATGTTGACGACGTTCTTGATACGCCTGCCCGTGTGGCCGGTCCACTCGCCGGAGCGGATGCGCTCGGCGAAGCCGCCCATCCTGTCGAGCACGGCGTGCACACCGGGCACCACGTTCTCGCCGTCGACCTCGATCACCGCGTCGCGCGGGGCGCGCAGCGCGGTGTGCAGGACGGCACGGTCCTCGGTGGTGTTGATCTTCTCGCCGCGGAACATGGCGTCCCGCAACCCGAACACGTCGGTCGCGACGGCCAGCTCGCGCAGCAGCCGCAGTGTCTCGTCGGTGACCAGATGCTTGGAGTAGTCGACGTGCAGATCGCCGACCTCCAGTGTGTACCCGGCGCCGCGTCCCGGGTCGGCCGCGAACAACTCGCGCAGCTGGACGTCACCCTGCTGCTCCCGGTGCTCGGCCAGCGCGTTCCACTCCGGCGTCTGGTTGAGCCTGGTACGGCTTTCTGCGTTCATCTCGGACTTCAGCCTTCTTTCCTACCTGGTCCTGCCTGCGTACCTTGCCCCGCTGCCGTTCCAACCTAATTGATCACGACGGAACACGAGCTGTCGTCCCCCGGTCGTCGGGCACAACAACAGATACGTCCGCCCTGAGCGCCGGTATCAGTGTGCCGACGGACGCGACGAAGAAGGCGGCGGCGGCGAGCAGGGCCGACGTGTGCGTCCTCCAGGCGGTGGCGCCGGCTCCGCCCAAAAGGGCACCGAGGGGCGGCACGGGGGTGCGCTGTGCATCACGGTCGTGGTGTTGACGTTGCGCACACCATCCCCATGGCGCCGAACACGGCGAGGCTCACCGCGAGCGCCACCGGACTGCGCACCGTGCCCATCGCGATGAACGCCCGCGATCCGCGCCCCACAAGCGAGCCACACGGCCCGCGCTCTCCCGACGCGGATCACCAGGCGTCCGTTCACCGCTCCCCCGGCGAGCCCGCCACGGCGTAGGCGGCCGTCACGTCGCGAACCCGACGTCGCACAGCCACGAGGGCGGCGGCATGGCCACCAGTCCGCCCGCGACCTGCTGACCGGTCATCAACCGGGCGCTCGCCGCGCCCAGGGCCTCCCGGCCCACCACCCCGGCAGCAGGGCGATGGAGGCCCCGTCGAGGGCCACGGCTCCCGCGAAGCCCGCCACCAGCAGCCCCCGCACGACGTCGACGACCCACATGACCCGCCGCTGTTCCACACGGTCGGCGACGGCCCCGCCGATCAGCCCGAACTCCAGCTCCATACGCCTCCGGCCGGGCACCCTCGGTGCCCGGCCGGTGTCGTTCGCTAGATCTCGCCCCGCAGTTTGGCGAGCGCCTCGGCGAGGATCGCCTCGCCGTCCGCGTCGCTGCGCCGCTCACGGACGTAGGCGAGGTGCGTCTTGTAGGGCTCGGTGCGCGGTGGGTCCGGCGGATTGTCCCGGTCCTGTCCGGCCGGGAAGCCGCAGCGCGGGCAGTCCCAGGTGTCGGGGACCTGTGCGTCGCTGGCGAAACTCGGCTGGGTCTCGTGTCCGTTGGAGCACCAGAAGGAGATGCGCAGCCGGGGTGCGGACTCGCCGCGCTCGGCTTCGCCCATCGGCCCCGCCCCGACCCGGCTTCCTCGGATCGCGTTGCCACTTGCCACGGTCGTAACTCCCTGCGTGATGGTGCGGCGAAGCGAGTCGGCGTTTCGCTTCGCTGCGAGCGCCTCAGTCTACGTAAGGCCCAACGCGCGTCCAGTGATTGGAGTTACATCCCGCCCACAGACGCAAGCCCCATGATAGGCCGCGCTCGAAGTCGCGTACCCGGCATGGGGCTTTACGTGCGGAATGGTGCGTCCGTGACGCGTTGTTCGCCGGTGTCGGCCTGAGGGTCAGTTGTTGACCTTCATCAGGATGCCGAGTACGACAATGCACGCGAACCACAGCAGACCGACCACGACGGTGATCCGGTCGAGGTTGCGCTCGGCGACCGAGGAGCCGCCGACGGAGGACTGCATACCGCCACCGAACATGTCGGAGAGGCCGCCGCCCTTGCCCTTGTGCATCAGCACCAGCAGCATCATCAGCAGGCTGAAGACGATCAGGGCGATCGAGAACCCCATAACCACGGCTGGACCAACTTCCTCGGATTCTGATGGACTGCGGGGACCGGCCGCGGCGGCCGGTCCCCGCAAGAGTACGACGTCTCGCTGCTACCGCCTACTCACTGGTCTTCGGTTCGCCGCCGGGGCGCTCCGATCCGGTGTCGACGAGCCGACCGTGCTCAGCCCTTCGGGCCTCCGCGCGCTCGACTCGTCGACACCGGCCGCGCCCCGGCGACTCACTGGTCGCGGAAGCGCACGATCTTGACGAACTCGTCGGCGTCCAGCGAGGCACCGCCGACGAGGGCGCCGTCGATGTCGGCCTGGGCCATGATCTCGGCGACGTTCCCGGCCTTGACGGAGCCGCCGTACTGGATGCGGACCTGGTCGGCCAGTTCCTGACCGTACAGCTCGGCGAGCTTGGCGCGGATGGCCGCGCAGACCTCCTGGGCGTCCTCGGCGCCGCAGACCTTGCCGGTGCCGATGGCCCAGACGGGCTCGTAGGCGATGACGACGGTCTCGGCGTGCTCGGCAGGGACGTCCTTGAGGCCGCCCTCGACCTGGGCGAGGGTGTGGGAGACGTGGTTGCCCGCCTCGCGGACCTCCAGCTCCTCGCCGACGCACAGGATCGGGGTCAGGCCGTGCTTGTAGGCGGCCTTGACCTTGGCGTTGACGATCTCGTCGGTCTCGTCGTGGTACTGGCGGCGCTCGGAGTGGCCGATCGCCACGAACGTGCACTTGAGCTTGGCCAGCATCGGGCCGGAGATCTCGCCGGTGTACGCGCCGGAGTCGTGGGCCGAGAGGTCCTGGGCGCCGTACTTGATCTTGAGCTTGTCGCCGTCGACCAGGGTCTGGACCGAGCGCAGGTCGGTGAAGGGCGGCAGGACCGCGACCTCACAGGCCTCGTAGTCCTTGTCGGCGAGGGCGAAGGCGAGCTTCTGGACGTGGGCGATGGCCTCGAGGTGGTTGAGGTTCATCTTCCAGTTGCCCGCCATCAGGGGCGTACGCGTGCTCATTGAGGGTCAGTCCTCCAGTGCGGCGAGGCCGGGGAGCGTCTTGCCCTCGAGGTATTCGAGGGAGGCGCCGCCACCGGTCGAGATGTGGCCGAATGCGTTCTCGTCGAAGCCCAGGATGCGCACGGCCGCGGCGGAGTCTCCGCCGCCGACGACCGTGAAGGCCTCGGAGTCGAGGAGTGCCTGGGCGACCGCCTTGGTGCCCTCGGCGAAATCGGGGTGCTCGAAGACGCCCATGGGGCCGTTCCAGAAGACGGTGGCGGCGTCGGCGATCTTCGAGGCGTACAGCGTGGCGGACTGAGGACCGATGTCCAGGCCCATCTGCCCGGTGGGCATGGCGTCCGCGGCGACCGAGGTGGCGTCGGCCGGGGCCTTGCTCTTCAGGTCCGGGAAGGCGGGCGCGACGACGGCGTCGACGGGCAGGACCAGTTCGACGCCGGTCTTCTCGGCGCGCTCCAGGTACTCGGTGACCGCGTCGAGCTGGTCCTCCTGGAGGAGGGAGCCGCCGACCTCGTACCCCTTGGCCTTGAGGAAGGTGTACGCCATGCCGCCGCCGATGAGGATGCGGTCGGCCTTGCCGAGCAGCTGGTCGATGACGGCGAGCTTGTCGGAGACCTTGGCGCCGCCGAGCGCGACGACGTAGGGGCGCTGGACGTCGTCGGTGAGCTTCCTCAGGACGCCGACCTCGGTGGCGATGAGGTAGCCGGCGTAGTGCGGCAGCCGGGCGGGGAGGTCGAAGACCGAGGCGTGCTTGCGGTGCACCGCGCCGAACCCGTCGCCGACGTAGACGTCCGCGAGGGCGGCCAGCTGATCGGCGAAGGCGCCGCGCTCGGCGTCGTCCTTGCTCGTCTCACCGGCGTTGAAGCGCAGGTTCTCGACCACGGCGACCTGGCCGTCGGTCAGGCCCGCGACCGTGGCGGTGGCGGACTCGCCGACCGTGTCCGTCGCGAAGGCCACGTCGGCGCCGAGGAGTTCACCGAGGCGGGCGGCGGCCGGGGCGAGGGAGAAGGCCGGGTCCGGGGCGCCCTTGGGGCGGCCGAGGTGGGAGGCGACGACGACGCGCGCGCCCGCCTCGGCCAGCGCCTTCACGGTGGGCAGGACGGCGCGGATGCGGCCGTCGTCGGTGATGGTGGTGCCGTCGAGCGGCACGTTGAGGTCGGCGCGGACGAAGACCCGCCGGCCGGCGACTGGCTCGGCGAGGAGCTCGTCGATCGTCTTCATGAAGAGGGCTCCCGAGGAGGACTTGTGGTGCTCGTGATCGTAGGAGGAACCGCTTGTGTACGTGAGTCAGGGCTCGGGCGACGCGTCCCTGCGCCGCCCGAGCCCTGCTCTCACACGGAAGTGCCCGCTCTGTCGATCAGAGCTGGCCGCCGACGAAGACCGTGAGGTCGACGAGGCGGTTGGAGTAGCCCCACTCGTTGTCGTACCAGCCGAGGATCTTCACCGAGTTCCCCTCCTGGACCATGGTCAGGGAGGAGTCGAAGGTGCAGGAGGCCGGGTCGCTGACGATGTCCGAGGAGACGATCGGGTCCTCGGTGTAGGCCAGGTAGCCCTTGAGGTCGCCGTCCTCGGAGGCCTTCTTGAACGCGGCGTTGACCTCGTCCTTGGTGACCTCGCGCTGCAGCGTGACGACCAGGTCGGTGGCCGAGCCGGTCGGGACCGGGACGCGCATCGCGATGCCGTCGAGCTTGCCCTTGAGCTGCGGGAGGACCAGCGCGGTGGCCTTCGCGGCGCCCGTGGTGGTCGGGATGATGTTCTCGGCGGCGGCGCGGGCGCGACGCAGGTCCGAGTGCGGGAAGTCCAGGATGCGCTGGTCGTTGGTGTAGGCGTGGACCGTCGTCATCAGACCCTTGACGATGCCGAAGTTCTCGTCGAGGACCTTGGCCATCGGCGCCACACAGTTGGTGGTGCAGGAGGCGTTGGAGATGACGTGGTGGTTCGCCGGGTCGTACTTGTCCTGGTTGACGCCCATCACGATGGTGATGTCCTCGTCCTTGGCCGGAGCCGAGATGAGGACCTTCTTGGCGCCGCCGGCGAGGTGCTTCTCGGCGTCGGCCTTCTTCGTGAAGATGCCGGTGGACTCGATGACGATGTCGACGCCCAGCTCGCCCCACGGGATGTCGGCGGGGTTGCGCTCGGAGAGGACCTTGATGGTGTGGCCGTCCACGGTGATCGTGTCGGCGGTGTTCGACACCTCGGCCTTGAGACGGCCCAGGATGGTGTCGTACTTCAGCAGGTGAGCGGTGGTCGCGGTGTCACCCAGGTCGTTGACAGCCACGATCTCGATGTCCGCACCCTGCTCCAGCAGCGCGCGGAAGTAGTTACGACCGATGCGGCCAAAGCCGTTGATGCCTACGCGGATCGTCACGAACCGATCTCCTCGTTGGTACGCCGGCTCAGTGCCGGCGAGCTGTATGGGATGTCCCCGACCGCCTACGACCCTACCTCCCCGGCACCCGTCGAGTGACATCGAGATGCCCTATACATGCCGGTGCGGTCCGTACTCACCGGTAGGGGTACGGACCGCCCTGGTTTTACAAGGTGATTACCTTTTGAGCGGCCCCCCGATCATCTGATTTCAGACGTCCGGAGGGCCGCCCACGAGGCCTTTCCTCAGCCGTTCGGCCCAGTCGGCGCTCAGTCCTTCAGCGCCGCCAGCGCCTTGCCGAGCAGTGCCTTGCGGTCGGCCGCCGAGACGACCTGCTCCAGACCGAAGCCCAGCAGCACCGTGTCGTCCGTGGTGACCGCGCCGAAGGTCTTGAACAGTTCACCCGACAGCCCCCAGTCCTTCACGACCGCCGGGCTGCCCGCGGGCGGGCCGGGGGTGCTCCAGGCACCGAGCGACGTCTCGAAGCCCTCCACCGCGCCGGGCGTGCCGCCGATGACGACGGAGGCGTTGTCGGCGAGGAGGCCGCGACCGCCGCTGCCGGGGTCGGTGACGTAGCTGAGCGACACCTCGACCGTCTTGCCGGCGTAGGCGGACAGGTCGAACTCGACCTGCTGCCAGCCGTCCGAGGCCCCGGTGAAGCTGTTCCAGGCGCCGCTGGTGCCGCTGGGCGTGCAACCCCCGGAGCCCACGGTCAGGTACCGCTTCAGGGCCGGATGGCCCTGGACGAAGAACCCGGCCTCGCACTCGGTGGGCACGGTGGTGGAGGTGGCACCGCCGGTGTCCGGCAGCGTCGTCCAGTCGTCCGCGCCGACCGTGTGCGCCTCCAGGAGGGCGTGGTCGTAGCCCTCCTCCGTGCTCCACAGCAGCTGGGTGCGCAGGGTGGGCTTGTCCGCCGCCGTGACCGAGGTGAGGTCGATGGTGCGGGTGAGCCGGTTCCAGGCGTAGTCGGTGTGCGTGGCGGCCGCCATGGACGCGCCCGCGTACGGGCCGTACGGGTTGACGGTCCCGGGGTACTGGCCCGCGCCGGCGCTCGCGAACTGCGGGAACGTCTCCACGGGCAGGGCGTCGGAGGTGACACCGAACGATCCGGCGGTGTTCAGCGGGTTCCCGGGCGCGTCGCCGAGGGTTCCCGAGAAGCCGTCGAGCTTGGCCAGACCCGCGAAGGCGGTGGCGTTCGGCAGGGAGGTACGGCTGTAGGCGCCCAGGTAGTACTGGCTGAAATCGTTCGACAGGGTGCCGCCGCCGAGGTCCACGGAGCCGCCGGCGCTCTCGCCCGCCTCGATCAGCTTGCCGCCCTCGTTGAGGTAGGCGCGCAGGGCGAGCTGGGTGGCGACGCCCGGCCGGACGGCGCCCGTGTAGTGCACGACCTGCTTGAAGTGCTTCAGCACGCCGAGCGCGTCGGGCGCGCCCTGGGTCGCGACGTCCCAGACGAGCGCCTTCTTGCCGTTGGCCTTCAGCGCGTCCACATAGACCTGTGTCTGGGTCGCGGTCGCGCCCTCCTCGGCGACGACGAGCGTGTCGGCCTTGGGGCGTTCGGCGATCGTGTAGGTGAAGCGCTCGCTCTTGGTCGGCTTGCCGCTCTTCGTCTCGCCGGTGAACCAGATCTCGACCTTGTCGCCCGGCTCGCCGTCCTGCACCTTGGCCCGGTACTCGTCGAAGTACAGGTTGTCCGCGCCGCCGAACGTCTCACCGCCCTTCCAGGCCTTGAGCGTCTGGTCGTACGTACGGCCGCGGCCGTTGATCCGGTACTTCAGCTCCTTGTCGCGCACGGACTTGCGGGCGACGACGGAGATCGTCTGATCGGCGCCGCGCGAGTACGACGTGGTGAAGGCGGCCGGGGTGAAGTCGGGGGCGTCGATGCCGACCGAGGACTTCGGCTGGTCGGGCTTGACGGCGGACTCGGCGACGGAGAGCGCGAAGGGGATGTTCTTCTCGAACTCCTGCTGGATCAGTTTCTCGTCGTCCGGGAACGTGAAGACCGAGGCGCAGTCCTCGGGCTTCCAGGCATCGTCCGGGTCGATGTTCGACGCGGTCTGGCAGGTCGACATCTCGGGGGTGAAGAACGCCGCGCCGTTGACGTTGGAGGCGTGGCCGTTCGCCTCGCCGTTCGTCGTGTACAGCTCGGAGGAGAGCTGGGGGTGGTACCCGGGGATCGCGGGGTTCTCCGGGGTGCCGGCCAGCGACTTGTAGAGCACGTCGTCGGGGCTGGGGCTGGCCACCTGCCAGCCGACGCCGTAGAGGATGAGTTCGGCGGCCGAGTGGTAGTTGATGCCGTACTCGAAGCCGATGCGCTTCTCGAAGGCGTCCAGGACCTTGGTCTCGGGCTCCGAGTTCGGGCCGTCGCCGCGGTAGGTCTCGCTGGTGGGGAACGGGGAGGAGCCCTCGTTGTCGTAGCCCCACTTGTAGGCGAAGTTGCGGTTGAGGTCGACGCCGTCGCCGACGGTGATGGCGTTGTCGCCGTTGACGTCCCGCAGGTTCTTGCGCCACTGGCGGTTGCCGTCGGCCTGGTGCGTGAAGTCGTAGCCGTCCGGGTTGGCGGAGATCACGAACCACAGCTCGGTGGAGTCGACGATCTTCTTGATCCGCTTGTCCGTCTTGTAGTTGTCCAGGTAGTGGTGCATCAGGCGCCGGGTCATCTCCGGCGTGATCCACTCACGGGCGTGCTGGTTGGACAGGTACAGCACGGACGGTTTGGCGCCGTCCTTGGTCTTCTTCGCGTTCTTGCTGAGTTTGACCGCGAGGATGTCCTGGCCCCGCAGGGTCTTGCCGAGGGAGACCACCTTGGTCAGGGAGGGGTGCTCCTGACCCGTCCGGAGGATCTCCTCCTTGAGGTTGCCGGCGCCGCTGTAGGGGCGGTAGACCCCGTCGCCCGCCGCGTCCACGCGCGCCTCCGCCTTGCTGGTGAGGCGGTGTTCCCTCAGCTCGACGCCCTGCTCCTCGAGGGCGTCCGCCTGCTTGTCGGTGAGGTAGACCTCGACCGACGCGGTGCCCTTCTCCGGCGCCTGCTCGCTGAGTTCGTGACCGTCCTGCCCGGCCGCGAGCAGCAGCGGTATCTGCTTCTTCGTCACCTCGGCGCGGAAGACCTTGACTTCCTCGGTGTCCGAGCCGTCGTTCTCGGCCGCCTGGGCGAGCGGTGCGAGTCCCGCACCGCCGCCCAGCAGGAGCGCGCCGGCAGCGAGGATCGATCTCGCTCTTCGTCTCATGAGCCCCCCTTGGAGTGGTTCACCCCAGTAGCGAACAGACGCCAGGCTCATGTCAGATCTGGGCCAAGTCAAGGAGGCCTCACAGGCCAATCACGGAATTCACGCAGAAAGCGGGAAGCCGGTGCCGACAGCCCCAAATGAGCGTCGGCACCGGCGAGTTGAGCTTTCCGGGGGTGGTGTCACCCCACGAGATTCTCGGCCATCTCCTCGGTGAGGCTGGCCTCGGTCCCCGGGATGCCGAGGTCCGAGGCGCGCTTGTCGGCCATGGCGAGCAGCCGCCGGATCCGTCCCGCGACGGCGTCCTTGGTCAGCGGGGGGTCGGCGAGCGCGCCCAGCTCCTCCAGGGAGGCCTGCTTGTGCTCCATGCGCAGTCGTCCGGCTGCCGCGAGGTGCTCGGGGACGTCGTCGGCCAGGATCTCCAGGGCGCGGCCCACCCGGGCGCCGGCGGCGACGGCGGCACGGGCCGAGCGGCGGAGGTTGGCGTCGTCGAAGTTGGCGAGCCGGTTCGCCGTGGCCCGGACCTCGCGGCGCATCCGGCGCTCCTCCCACGCCAGCACGGACTCGTGGGCGCCGAGACGGGTCAGGAGCGCGCCGATGGCGTCCCCGTCCCGTACGACGACCCGGTCCACGCCCCGCACCTCGCGCGCCTTCGCCCCGATCGACAGCCGGCGGGCGGCGCCGACCAGTGCGAGGGCGGCCTCCGGGCCCGGGCAGGTCACCTCCAGGGAGGACGAACGGCCGGGTTCGGTGAGCGAGCCGTGGGCCAGGAAGGCGCCGCGCCAGGCCGCCTCCGCGTCGCAGGTGGCCCCGGAGACCACCTGGGGCGGCAGACCGCGGATCGGCCGGCCCCGCCCGTCCACCAGGCCGGTCTGGCGGGCCAGCTGGTCACCGCCGGCGACCACCCGGACGACGTAACGGGAACCGCGGCGCAGACCGCCGGGTGCCATCACGATCAGTTCGGAGCCGTGGCCGAAGATCTCCGCGATGTCCCGCTTGAGGCGGCGGGCCGCCATCGCGGTGTCCAGCTCCGCCTCGATCACGATGCGGCCGCTCACCAGGTGCAGCCCGCCCGCGAACCGCAGGATCGCCGAGACCTCCGCCTTTCTACAGCAGGTCCGGGTGACGGGTAGCCGGGAGATCTCGTCCTTCACCGCTGCCGTCATCGCCATGGGCCGATCCTTCCATGCATCCGAAAAATACGGTCGTACGCGGCGGCCAACAGCTCCGGATCATGCCGCGGAGATCCGTCGGTCCGGGCCACCGGCGCCAGCTCGACCGCGGCGCCGAACCCTTTGGCGGCGTCGGTCAGGGAGTCGCGGTCGGGCACGGCGGCCTCGTCGGCCAGCACCACGTCCAGGGCGAGTTTAGGGGCGTGTCGTGCCAAAACCTCCAAATGACGCTGCGGGGAGAAGCCATCGGTTTCTCCGGGCTGCGGGGCGAGGTTCAGCGACAGCACGAGTCGGGCCTTGGTCTCGGTGAGGGCGTCGAGCAACTCGGGCACGAGCAGGTGCGGGATCACCGAGGAGAACCAGGAGCCGGGGCCGAGGACCACCCAGTCGGCGTCGCGGACCGCGGCCACGGCCTCCGGGACGGCGGGCGGGTCGTGCGGCACGACGTGCACGGACTGCACCTCGCCGGGGGTGAGCGCCACGGTCGCCTGCCCCCGCACGGTGTCGACCTCGTCCGGGCGGGCCGGATCGTGCCCCTTGACCAGCGCCTGGAGCTCCAGCGGGACCGCGGACATGGGCAGCACCCGGCCCTGGGCGCCGAGCAGCCTGCCCACCAGGTCGAGGGCCTGGACGTGGTCGCCGAGCTGTTCCCACAGGGCGACGATCAGCAGATTGCCGACCGCGTGCTCGTGCAGGTCGCCCTTGGACTGGAAGCGGTGCTGGATGACGCGGGCCCAGGTCTGGCCCCAGTCGTCGTCGCCGCAGAGCGCGGCCAGCGCCTTGCGCAGATCGCCGGGCGGCAGGACGCCCAGCTCGTCACGGAGGCGTCCGCTGGAACCGCCGTCGTCGGCCACGGTGACGACGGCGGTGAGGTCGCCGGTGATCCGGCGCAGCGCGGCGAGCGAGGCCGACAGGCCCATACCGCCGCCGAGCGCGACGACCTTGGGCTGGGCACCCCGACGGCGAGGCCTTGCCCCGCGGGCCTCGGCGGGCTGGCCCGCTCGGCCCTCGGGGGTGACGCGGCGCAGTCTGCCCAACCGCAGAGCAGCACGTCCGGTCACTCGCGCCCCATGTCCCGGTGCACGACCACGGTCTCGACGCCCTGGGAGGCGAGGCGGGCCGCCAGCTTCTCGGACGTGGCGACCGAGCGGTGCTTGCCTCCGGTGCAGCCGACCGCGATGGTCACGTACCGCTTGCCCTCGCGGCGGTAGCCGGCGGCGATCATCTGCAGCAGCTCGGTGTAGCGGTCGAGGAACTCCTTGGCGCCGGGCTGGTTGAAGACGTACGCGGAGACCTCCTCGTTGAGGCCGGTGTACGGGCGCAGCTCCGGGACCCAGTGCGGGTTGGGCAGGAAGCGCATGTCGACGACCAGGTCGGCGTCGACGGGGAGGCCGTACTTGTAGCCGAAGGACATGACGGTCGCCCGCAGCTCGGGCTCCTCCTCTCCCGCGAACTGGGCGTCCATCTTGGCGCGCAGCTCGTGCACGTTCAGGCTGGAGGTGTCGATGACCAGGTCGGCGTCGCCGCGCAGCTCGCGCAGCAGCTCCCGCTCGGCGGCGATCCCGTCGACGATGCGGCCGTCGCCCTGGAGGGGGTGCGGGCGGCGCACCGACTCGAAGCGGCGCACCAGGGCGTCGTCGGAGGACTCCAGGAAGACGATCCGCCGGGTGACGTGCTTGGTCTCCAGGTCGGCGAGCGAGTCGCGGAGGTTGTCGAAGAAGCGGCGGCCGCGGACGTCGACGACGACCGCGATCCGCGCCACGTTCCCCTGGGAGCGGGCGCCGAGCTCCACCATGGTGGGGATCAGCGCGGGCGGCAGGTTGTCGACGACGAACCAGCCGAGATCCTCCAGACACTTGGCGGCCGTCGACCGTCCGGCGCCGGACATGCCGGAGATGATGACCAGCTCGGGGATGGCCGCCTCGGGGACCCCGGCTGTTTCGATGCCCGTACTCACGTGTGCTCCGTCTTCCTGTGGCGCTGGGTGCGGGGAGGTGTCGTCGCCCGCCGCGCTGGGGGCCGACCCGCGCTCCGCTGTGTGCTCGTGGTGCTGCTGTTCTGGACGCTCTGAGCGCTCAGGGGGTTCTGCGTGGTCCGGGGGTCCCGGACGCTCGTCGTGCTCGGTCATGTCTCCTGCCCTCGCCGCCGGTCCGGGGCACCCGCGGCCACGGGCTCCCCAGAGGGGTCCGCCGTCGTACCGGGCTCCTCTTCCTCCATGATCTCTCCGGTCGCCGTGTTCACGGCGGGTGCGGCCGGAGCCACCTGCGCGAGGGCCGCGGCGATCGTCTCGGCCGTCTTGCGCCCTATACCGGGAACCTCGCAGATCTGCTCGATCGTCGCGGAGCGCAGCTTCTTCAGCGAGCCGAAGTGCTTCAGCAGGGCCTGCTTGCGAGCCTCCCCGAGGCCGGGCACGTCGTCCAAGGGGCTCGCCCGGAAGCGCTTGGCGCGTTTGGTGCGCTGATAGGTGATGGCGAAGCGGTGGGCCTCGTCGCGGACGCGCTGGAGCAGATAGAGTCCCTCGCTGGTGCGGGGCAGGACCACCGGGTCGTCCTCGCCGGGCACCCAGACCTCCTCCAGGCGCTTGGCGAGGCCGCAGACGGCGATGTCGTCGATGCCCAGTTCGTCGAGCGCCCGGCGGGCGGCGGCCACCTGCGGCTGCCCGCCGTCGACGACGACGAGCTGGGGCGGGTAGGCGAACCGCTTGGGGCGGCCGTCCTCCTCGGTGAAGGCGTTCCCCTCGTGCCCGGCGTTCCCGTCCTCCTCCTCGACCCACTCGCCGGTCTTCTCCTTCTCCGCGAGGTAGCGCCGGAAGCGGCGGGCGATGACCTCGTGCATGGAGCGGACGTCGTCCTGTCCCTCGCCGTGCCAGACCTGGGTGTCTCCGACCCGGCCCTTGATCTGGAAGCGGCGGTACTCGCTCTTGCGGGCCAGCCCGTCCTCGAAGACGACCATGGAGGCCACGACGTCGTCGCCCTGGAGGTGGGAGATGTCGTAGCACTCGATCCTGAGCGGCGCGCTGTCCAGGTCGAGGGCCTCGGCGATCTCCTCCAGGGCGCGGGAGCGGGTGGTGAGGTCGGAGGCGCGCTTGGTCTTGTGCAGCACGAGCGACTGCTGGGCGTTGCGCGCGACCGTCTCCATGAGCGCCTTCTTGTCCCCGCGCTGCGGGATGCGCAGGGAGACGCCCGCCCCTCGGCGGCCGGTGAGCCATTCCTGCACGGGTCCGACGGGGTCGGGCAGCGCCGGGACGAGGACCTCCTTGGGCACGGAGTCGCCCGTCTCCTCGCCGTACAGCTGCTGGAGCGCGTGTTCGACGAGGTCACCGGTGGTGACGGCCTCGACCTTGTCGGTGACCCAGCCGCGCTGGCCGCGCACCCGTCCGCCGCGGACGTGGAAGATCTGGACGGCCGCCTCCAGCTCGTCCTCGGCGACGGCGATGAGGTCGGCGTCGGTCGCGTCGGCGAGCACGACCGCGTTCTTCTCCATGGCCTTCTTCAGGGCCTCGATGTCGTCACGCAGCCGGGCGGCCCGCTCGTACTCCATCTCCTCGGCCGCGTCCGTCATCTGCTTCTCCAGCCGACGGATGTACGTGCCCGTGCGCCCGGCCATGAAATCGCTGAACTCGTCGGCCAGTTCGCGGTGGTCCTCGGCGGAGATCCGGTCGACGCAGGGGGCCGAGCACTTGCCGATGTAGCCGAGCAGACAGGGGCGGCCGGTGCGGGTCGCGTTCTTGAAGACCCCGGCGGAGCAGGTGCGTACGGGGAACACGCGCAGCAGCAGGTCGACGGTGTCGCGGATCGCCCACGCGTGGGCGTACGGCCCGAAGTACCGCACGCCCTTCTTCTTGTGACCGCGCATCACCTGCACGCGCGGGTACTGCTCGTTCATCGTGACGGCGAGGTACGGGTAGCTCTTGTCGTCGCGGTACTTGACGTTGAAGCGGGGGTCGAACTCCTTGATCCAGGAGTACTCCAGCTGAAGCGCCTCGACCTCCGTGGACACCACGGTCCACTCCACGGAGGCGGCCGTGGTGACCATCGAGCGGGTGCGCGGATGAAGGCCGGCCAGGTCCTGGAAGTAGTTGGCCAGGCGCTGACGCAGGCTCTTCGCCTTCCCGACGTAGATCACCCGGCGGTGCTCGTCACGGAACTTGTACACCCCGGGGGAGTCCGGGATCTGCCCCGGGCTGGGGCGGTAGCTGGAGGGATCGGCCATGCTCCACACCCTACTGGCGGGGAGTGACAACCCGGGGGGCCCTGTGGACAAGGCCCCGTCCCGTCACGCGCCACGGGTGAGGCCGGTGCGCCTAGCGCGTCTCCAGGAACGTCAGCACGGCCAGCACCCGGCGGTGGTCGTCCGGCTCCTCGGGCAGCCTCAGCTTCCCCAGGATGCTCCGCACATGCTTCTCGACCGTCCCCTCGGTGACCCACAGCCGACGGCCGATCCCCGCGTTGGACCGCCCCTCGGCCATCAGGCCGAGAACCTCCCGCTCCCGGTTGCTGAGCATCGACAGCGGATCGTCACGTCTCTGCGCGGCGACCAGTTCCTGCACCAGAGACGGGTCCACCACCGACCCGCCCCGCCGGATCCTGTCCAGCGTCTCCAGGAACTCGTCCACGACGGTGATCCGGCTCTTGAGCAGATACCCGATGCTGCGCCCGCCGGCCAGCAGCTCCAGCGCGTCCTCCACCTCGACGAACGCCGACAGCACGAGGATCCCGACCGACGGATACCGCTCCCGGATCTCCCGCGCGGCCTTCAGCCCCTCCGTCGACTGCGTCGGCGGCATCCGGATGTCGACGATCGCGATGTCCGGGAGCTCGTTCTCCACCAGCTCCAGGAGCCCGGCGGCGTCGCCGGCCTGCCCGGTCACCTCGTAGCCGACGCGCTCGCAGAGGCTCGCCAGCCCCTCCCGCAGGAGCACGTCGTCGTCCGCGAGCACCACTCGCCCGCGCACCGGATTCTGATCGGCCTCCATGGTCTCGGCCTCCCCCTTGCCCGACCTGTCCTGTTCGTCCTGACAGCCTGCCTGAACACGGTCTTACGGCTAGCCGGAAGCCTAGTTGGGGGCGGGCCGTGAAGACACCTGAACGTTTGCCCGCAATGCTCGAAGAAGCGCAGCCGCGGGTGGAACCGGCGCCTCTGACGAGAGACGGCGAGACCTCCGCATGCCCGAGAGCCGGACGGCCGTCTCCGCCGTCCGATTCGACCGCCCGGAACGTACGCCCGTACCGAGACCCGGACTCCCCCCTTTGAACGGGCCTCACCGCGTACGCTTCGGGCGGTCACACGCGCGTCGCGCCGGCCGTCGCGGCCTCCCCGGGCGGGGGCAGCGGCAGCCGCACGCTCAACGTCGTCCCTTCGCCGGGCGGGCTGGTGACCGTCAACCTGCCGCCGATCGCTTCCACCCGGTCGATGAGCCCGATCAGTCCCGATCCCTTGTCGGGTTCGGCTCCCCCGACGCCGTCGTCCCGGATGAGCAGCTCCAGCACGCCGGGGTGTTCCTCGGCCGCCACGGTCACCACGCTCGCGCGCGCGTGCTTGACGGCGTTGGTGAGGCTCTCGGAGGTGACGTAGTACGCGGCCACCTCGACCTGTTCCGGGAAGCGGGTGCGGGCGAATCCGAGGTCCAGCTCCACGGGGATGGCGCAGCGGCGGGCCAGCGAGCGCAGGGCGGGGCCCAGACCGCCCTTGGAGAGGACGGACGGGTGGATGCCCCGGGCGACCTGGAGCAGGTCCTGGAAGGTGTCGTCGAGGCCCTTGGCGAGGTGGTCCAGTTGCCGGGCGAGCTCCGAGGAGGGGTCGTCCACCAGGGTCTCCGTCATCCGCAGCTCCAGCTGGAGGGAGACCAGGCGCTGCTGGACGCCGTCGTGCAGGTCGCGTTCGATGCGGCGCCGTGAGGCGTCGCCCGCGGCCACCACGCGCGCGCGTGAGGCGGTCAGCTGGTCCCGGCTGTCGGCGTTGGCGATCGCGGTGGCGATCAGCCCCGTGAAGTCGGCGAGCCGCGATTCGGCACCGTCGGGCAGCGGGTCGAGCAGCGAGGCGGCCACGACCACTCCCCAGATGCGGCCGTCCACGACGATCGGGGCGCCCACGGAGGTCTCCGACCGGGCCACGCACCGGGTCCGGGCCACCTCGTCGATGGTCCTGGCGGGCGCCTCCCGGCGGGTCAGGCAGGCGGCCTCGACGTCGTCCACGCGCGCGTGCGCGATCCCGAGGACCTTGATGCCGCCGTCGGGCTCGTACCGTATGACGGCCGCGGCCGTGCCCAGCAGCGACGCGACCTCCTCGGCCACCGTCGCGAACACGTCGGACGGCGGCACGCCGCGCGCGACCGCGGTGGCGACCCGGCGCAGCGCGGCCTGTTCGAGCGCGGCCCGGCGGCTCTCGGTGACGTCGCGGGCGGCGGCGTAGACGAGGCCCTCCTCGGGGACCGACCGGGCGCTCCACTGGAGCCAGCGTTCGGTGCCGTCGGCACGGAGGTACCGGTTCTCGAACTCGGCGACCTCGGCGCCGCTCGCCAGCAGCGCCACGGCCGCCCGGGTGCTGGCCCGGTCGTCCTCGTGGACGAAGTCGAGGAACGGCCGGGAGGTCAGTGTCCGGACCGGATAGCCCAGGGTGCGTTCGAAGGCGGGGTTGACGCGCTTGAAGTAGCCGTCGACGCCGCTGATGCAGAGCAGGTCCAGGGAGAGGTTGAAGATGCCCTCCAGTTCCCGTTCGGCCCGTCGGCGCCGGCCGTGGGCCGCGGCGAAGGAGGCCATGGTGCCGTTCATGCCGCCCAGCAGCTGGGCCCAGGTGCCGTCGAAGGAGTCGACGTCGGCCCGGTGTCCGAGCTTGCCCGCGTCGATCGCCGTGTTCATGGCCCGGATCTCGCCCGCCAGCCGCTCGCTGGTCACCCGCAGCTCGCGGAACGTGTCGGCGACGTCGCCGAGTTCGTCGCGTCCCGTGTAGCGGATGTCGTACGAGAGGTCGCCGTCCGACAGGGCCCGGGCGCCCTCGGAGACCTGGCCGAGGGGGCGGGTGATCGAGCGGCGCAGGATCAGCGCGAGGAAGACGACGAGGGCCAGGACGACGAGGCAGACCGTGAGTTCGGTGAAGGTCCGGGTACGGGTGGTGCGCAGGTCGCGGTGGGCGGTGTCGTCGAGTTCCCGGGCGGCCCGGTCACGGATGCCGCGCAGGGCGTCGGCGTAGTCCTCGGACTCGCTGAGCCACTCGTCGTACGCGGGCCACTCGGCGGGCCGGGGATCGGGGTCGGCGACCAGGTCGCGGGCCGTGCGGACGGCGCGTCCGGGGGCGCGGAAGCTGGCGGTGTGCAGTTCGGCCTTCAGCTCGTCCGACGCGGTCTGCTGGAACGCCCTGAGCTGGGCCTTCTCCAGCTCGGTCCAGCGGCCCGCGGTGGCGGTGGCGTGTCCGTCGCTCGGCGTGTGGAAGAGGATGGCGAGCTCCGCGCGTTCGCTCTCGGCGGCGGCGACGGCCCGCAGCATCGCGATGTGGGCGTCCGCCGCCCGGCCCGAAGCCCTGGTGGGGCGCCCGGCTTCGAGATCGGCGACGATGTCGACCACCTTGTTCTCGATGGCCCCGTACCGCTGGGCGACGGTCTGCGCCTCCAGCGACCCGGTGCCCGTCTGGACCCTGAGGGCATGCAGTTGGCGGCGTACGGCGTCGAGGATCCCGGCGTCGTCGGCCTCCGTCCGGCCGACCGTCTCCTCGAAGGCCCGTCGCAGCGTGTGGTCGGTGATCCGCTGGGCCTCCGACCGCCGACGCAGGGTGTCCGCGCCGACGCTCAGCCGGGCCTCCACCGCGGCGATGCGCTCGCGGGCGACGGCGTCGGAGACCTGGCTGATCTCGAAGGACACCTCGATCGCGGTGTCGAAGTCGCGCAGGGTCCGTGCCTCCCGCCACTGGGCGACGGCGGCGAACGCGGTGACGGCCAGCAGGACGGTGACCGGCAGCAGGACGAGCAGCGTCAGCTTGCGGCCGACGCGCAGCCGGGCCAGGAACGGGACGGTGTCCGCGGTCGTGGCGCGGCGGGACGCCGGTTCCGCCGCGGGGCGCGGCGCGGGGGCTGGTCGGCTGGGCGGTGGGCGGAGCACGGCCGGGCCTCACGGTCCGGTCGGGGGGTAGTGACCGTGGTCCGCCAGGTCCTTGTCGACGGCGCGGACCGCCTCGTCCAGGGCGGGCCGTACCGCCGCTCCCCGCATGATCTTCGCGAACGCCTCGGCGAAGGCGTCGGTGATCGCCGGGTAGGCGGGGGTCTGCGGCCGGGGGCGGGCGGTGCCGCCCCGCAGCTGGTCTATGTAGAGCCGCGCGGGCCCTCCCTCGGCGAACGCGTCGGTGCGTTCGATCGCGGTGCCGGTGGCGGGGATCCCGCCGTTGGCGTCCGTCATCCGCAGGACTTCGTCGGGGCGCAGCAGGAAGGACAGAAAGCGCCAGACCGCGTCACCGTCGGCCCCGCCCGCGGGTACGCCCCACTGCCAGGAACCCATCCCGGTGGCGCTGCCCGTGCCGAAGTCGGGCAGCGGCACGATCGCCACGTCGCCGGGGTGGGCCTCGGTGTAGCGCCCGTACCACCAGTGGCCGGTCCAGGACACGGGACTGCGGCCCTTCTGGAAGGCGTCGAGGTTCTTGTTCGCGTCCACGTATCCCGCCTTCGCCCAGCCCTGCAGCGTCGTCAGCGCCTCGACCGACCGCGGCCCGTTGAGCACTCCGTCGGCCGTTCGATAGGTGGACCGCTCGATCAGGTCGCCGCCCGCCGACCAGACGGCCGGCGCGAAGCCGTACGTCCCCCATTCGGTGTCGGCCCACGGCAGCTGGAGGTCGAGGGGTCTGTCGTAGCCCAGGGTGCGCAGCTTCTTCAGGATGCCGGTGAACTCGTCGGCGGTCCAGGCGTCGGAGACTCCCTTCGGGATGCGCACGCCCGCGTCCTTCAGCACCGACGGCCGTACGTACAGGCCGAGTCCGGAGTCGAACGTGCCGAGGCCCCACAGCCGGCCCCGGTAGGTGCCCTGTTCGAGGACGGAGGGGAGCAGGTCCGCGCGCAGGGACTCCGGGACGCAGGAGTCGATCGGCCTCAGGTGGCCGGCCCAGGCGTGGCTGAACAGCTTCGGCGCGTCGAAGTCGAGCAGGTCGGGCAGTTCCCCGTCGGCGGCGGCCGTGCGGACCAGGTCCTCGTAGTCGCCCTCGGGGACGTCCACGAGGCGGACCGTCACCTCGTCCTGGGCGGTGTTGAACGCCCGGACCTGGGCGCGTAGGGCCTCCAGCTCACCGTGCGCCGACGGCTGGTGGAACCACAGCGTGATCTGCGCGGGGTCGTCGATGCGCCCGTCGCAGGTCGCGTCGGCGGTCCGCCGGGGGTGCTGCTCGCCGTCGTCCCCGCCCGCCTCGCAGCCCGCGAGCAGCAGGGTCATGCAGAGCACGAGCGACGCCCGCGCGCGGTGCGACGTCCTCGAAGCGGCGGTCCGTCCGGGCAGTCGGGGAGCGCTTCGCCGGGGCCGGGCGGAGCGGGTCACGGGCCGCTCTTCGGGTAACCGTCGTGGGCGGCGAGGTCCTGGTCGATGGCCTCGACCGCGTCGTCCAGCGTCTTCTCGACGGGCGCTCCGGAGAAGACGATGTCGGCGACCGCCTGCGAGAACGCGACGGTGACCGCCGGGTACGCCGGTGTCTGCGGCCTCGGCCGGGCGGCACCGCCGCGCAACTGCTCGATGAACAGCCGCTCCGCACCGTCCTCGTCGTACAGCGGGGACAGCTTCACCGCGCCCTCGGTCCCCGGGATCGCGCCGTTGGCCTCGCTCATCCTGGCCACCTGTGCGGGGCGCAGCAGGTACTCCAGGAAGCGCCACACCGCGTCGCCGTCGGCGTCCCCGGAGGGGATGCCCCACTGCCAGGAACCCATGCCGGTGACGGTGCCCGTGCCGAAGTCGGGCAGCGGCACGATCGCCACGTCGCCGGGGTGGGCCTCGCTGAACTCCCCGTACTTCCAGTGCCCCATCCAGGAGATGGGTGTGCGGCCCTTCACGAAGGCGCTCTTGTCCTTCTTCCGGTCCCTGTCGACGTATCCCTCCTCCACCCAGCGCTGCATGGTGGTGAGCGCCTCGACGGACTCGGGGCTGTTGAGGAAACCGTCGGCCGTGCGGAACTCCTCGGGGTCGATGAGGTCGCCGCCGGCGGACCACACGGCCGGCGCGAAGGCGTAGGTGTTCCACTCGTCGGCGGTCCTGGAGTCGACGAAGTTCAGGTCGAGCGGCGCCTCGTAGCCCGCCTCGCGCAGCGTGCGCAGGATCTCCGTCAGTTCGTCGGCGGTCCAGGCGTCGTCGATCCCCTTCGGGATGCGCACGCCCGCGTCCCTCAGCACGGACGGCCGTACGTACAGGCCGAGTCCGGAGTCGAACGTGCCGACCCCCCACAGCCGCCCGTCGTACGTGCCCTGTTCGCGGAGGGAGGGCAGCAGGTCCTTCCTGGTCCGCGCGGGTACGCAGGAGTCGATCGGCCTGAGCGTGCCGGACCAGGCGTAGCTGTAGAGGTTCGGGCCGTCGAAATCGAGCAGGTCCGGCAGATCGCCGCTGGCCGCCGCGGACAGCACCAGCTCGGTGTACGGGCGCTGCTCGGGCAGGGTGACCAGTTCGACCCGTACCTGTTCCTGGGCTCGGTTGAACTCCTTCACCTGGCTCTTCAGCGTGGTCTGCTCGCCGCTCTGGCCCGCGTGGAACCACATCGTGATGTGTGCGGTGCCGTCGATCCTGCCGTCGCAGGTCGTGTCGCCCGCCGCCTTGTCCTCCTCGTCCACCCGGCGCTCGCCGTCACCGGCGCCACATCCGGCCAGGAGCAGCACGACGGCCGCAGCGCCCGACATCAGGGCACGGCGGACAGGACGTTTTCCGAGGTCCCCGCGTTGCGTCTTCATCGCACACCCCCACTCGACCGGACGGCACGGCCCTCAGGGCCACGACATGCTACTCCTCGTGTCGTGTGCGATCCCCTGAGTGAGAGAACCCCTCGGTCCGGCACAGCACTTGAGCACGTTCCCGCCGCCGGGTGTCCGGCGGCGACGACACTTTACGGCTAGCCGGAATGTATGGCCCTGACCACCTTGGAAGGCTGTGCCCATGTCCATGCGCTGTCTCATCGTCGATGACAGTGCCCGGTTCCTGGAGGCCGCCCGTAAGCTGCTGGAACGCGACGGCGTTTCCGTCGTCGGTGTGGCGTCCACGGGCACGGAGGCGCTGGCACGGGTCGTGGAACTGGCCCCGGATCTGGTCCTGCTGGACATCGACCTGGAAGGCGAGAGCGGACTGGACCTCGCGCCGAGGCTCGCCCGCACGGCCGCCTCCGTCATCGTCCTCATCTCCACGCACCCGCTGGACGACATCGAGGAACTCGTCGCCGCCAGTCCCGCCCGGGGGTTTCTTCACAAGTCGAAGCTCTCGGGAGAGGCACTGCGGGGCCTGTCGGGGCCCGGTCACGGGCCGTCCGCGCGGTGACGATCCCGGCGACGGTGTCCGGCCATGTCGGGCGGCGGGTGTTGTCGGGACTTGGTCAACACGCTTCAATGCGGGGGAACTCGGGGTGGGGAACGCGGTCGTACGGATGTGAAGACGGACGGCCGCCCAGGGCGTACGGATGTGAAGACGGACGGACGGCCGCCCAGGGTTCCTGTGGCCCCGAGCGTCCGCCGGGTGCCCGATCGGCACGCGCGGTCCCGAGCACACGTCGCGCACTCGCACTCGTCTACGGAAAGGTCCCTGCATGCGGCACGCCACAGAGCACGCGGACGTCGCGGTGGTCACGGACGTCGCAGCCGTCGCGGACGTCGCCGCGGCGGAGTTGGAGTCGGCCCTGCGGGGCGGCCCCTTCCATGTCGCCCTGCGCGCCGCGATCGCCGCCCGCGGACTGCCGCTGCAGCGCGTGCAGCACCACCTGACGCGCCACGGGGTCAAGGTCGGGGTCACCAGCCTCAGTTACTGGCAGCAGGGTGCCCGGCGTCCGCAGCGTCCTGAGTCGCTGCGGGCGGTACGGGCCCTGGAGGAGATCCTCCAGCTCCCGGACGAGTCGCTGATCCGGCTGCTCGCCCGGGCCGACGAGCAGTCCGGTCCGCGACGCCCCGCCGGCCGCTCGTACCGCTCCGTCGTGGAGGCCTCCGGCGTCCTCGAACGACTTCTCGCCGAAATGGAGGTGCCGCTCGACGGCGGGGTGCACACCATCGGCCACCACGAGCGGGTCCGGGTCGGTGCCTGTCGGGAGCTGTTGGGCCGCGAGTCCCAGCAGATCGTGCGCGCCCACAAGGACGGTGTGGACCGCTATGTGGCCGTCCACCACGGCGATCCTGGCTGCGCCCCGGAGCGGATGGGCGTCCGTGCCCTGGAGAACTGCCGCAGCGGGCGGGTGCGCTGGGACCGGGACACCGGTGTCCTGGTCGCCGAGCTGCTCTTCGACACCCGGCTGCGCAGCGGCGACACACACCTCTTCCGCTACGGCTTCGACGACGGCACGGCCGGTGTCTGCACCGAGTACGTCCGCGGCTTCCGCTCCACGGGCGGCCAGTACGCCCTCCAGGTCCGCTTCGACGAACGTGCCCTGCCCCTGCGCTGCCACCGCTTCAGCCAGCACTCCGCCGCGGCCCCGCGCGGCGGCCGGCAGAACCTCGCCCTGAGCGGCCTCCACCGCTCGGTGCACCTCGTCGAACCCCGGGTACGGACGGGGATCGTGGGAATCGGCTGGGACTGGGAGTGAGCACTGCGGAGCGGACGGCCCGGCACCGGGGCGGACGCCCGTCGCGACGCGCACGCCTTTGCGATACTTTCCGGCCGGAAGCCCCCAGAAAGGATCCGTCTCGTGATCGTCGTCGCCGGTGAAGCCCTGATCGACCTCGTCCCGCAGGGCGCGGGCGCGCTCGTGGATCTGCGGCCGGCCCGCGGCGGCGGTCCCTACAACACGGCCGTGGCGCTCGGCCGTCTCGGCTCCCCCACCGCCTTCTGCTCCCGGGTGTCGTACGACGTCTACGGAGAGGCCCTGCTGACCGGCCTGCGCGAGGCGGGGGTGGACGTGGCCGCCGTGCAGCGGGGCCCGGAGCCCACGACCCTCGCCCTGGCCTCGATCGGTACGGACGGCTCGGCCCGGTACTCCTTCTACGTCGAGGGCAGCGCCGACCGCCTGTTCGTGACACCCGCCCGGCTTCCCGAGGGCACCCGGGCCGTCTCCTTCGGCACCTGCTCACTGGTCCTGGAGCCCGGCGCGAGCGCGTACGAGAAGCTGCTGCACACGACCGCCGCCCAGGGTGTGTTCACCGCCCTCGACCCCAACATCCGGCCGGGTCTGATCCCGGACGCGGACGCCTATCGGGCCCGGTTCCGCAGCTGGCTGCCCTCGGTGTCGTTGCTCAAGCTCTCCGAGGAGGACGCGCGGTGGCTGGGCGGCACTCCGCGTCTGTGGCTGGACTCCGGCCCGGCCGCCGTCGTCGTCACCCACGGCGGCGAGGGGCTGACCGTCCACACCCGGGCGGGTGGGGAGCACTCCGTACCGGGCGAGAAGATCGACGTCGTCGACACCATCGGCGCCGGTGACACCGTCAACGCGGCCCTCCTGCACGGCTTGGCGGCCCGGGACGCCCTCTCCGACGCGGCCGTCGCGGCCCTGGGCGCCGAGGACTGGGCCGGTCTGCTCCGCTTCGCGGCCCGCGCGGCGGCGATCACCTGCTCCCGGGCGGGCGCGCAGCCGCCGTACGCGGCGGAGGTGGGCGAGCCGACGGCCTCCCTGGCACCCCAGGTGCGGGAGGGCTGACCGTCGAGGGGCCGTGGCTGCTGACGGGTGAACAGACGGCGGCCCGCGGGGGTTCCCGCGGGCCGCCCTGCTCTTCTCGTCGTGACAGCGGCTGAGGCTCGGGCGCCTCAGGCCTTGCGCGCCCCCGTGGCCTTCTTCGCGGGAGTGGCTTTCCTCGTGCTCGCGGCAGCCTTCTTGGCGGCCGTGGTCTTGGCCGCCGTGGTCTTGGCGGTCGCGGTCTTGGCGGCCGTGGTGGTCCGGGCCGTCGCCGTCTTCCTCGCCGGTGAGCCGGCGGCGACGGTCTTCTTCGCCGCGGCCTTGCGCGGGGCCTTCACCGGGGCCGCGTCGCTGATCCGGTCGGCGCCGAGGATCTCCCGAAGGAACTTGCCCGTGTGGCTGGCCGGAACGCCGGCGACCTGCTCGGGCGTGCCCTCGGCGATGACGAGGCCACCGCCGGCGCCGCCCTCGGGGCCCATGTCGACGACCCAGTCGGCGGTCTTGATGACGTCGAGGTTGTGCTCGATGACGATGACCGTGTTGCCCTTGTCGACCAGGCCGGACAGCACCGTGAGGAGCTTGCTGATGTCCTCGAAGTGCAGACCGGTGGTCGGCTCGTCCAGGACGTAGACCGTGCGTCCGGTGGAGCGCTTCTGGAGCTCGCTGGCGAGCTTCACGCGCTGTGCCTCACCGCCGGACAGGGTGGTGGCGGCCTGGCCCAGCCGGACGTAGCCGAGGCCGACGTCCTTGAGGGTCCTGAGGTGGCGGGCGATCGCGGGGACGGCCTCGAAGAAGTCGGTCGCCTCCTCGATCGGCATGTTCAGCACGTCGGCGATGGACTTGCCCTTGTAGTGGACCTCCAGGGTCTCCCGGTTGTACCGGGCGCCGTGGCAGACCTCGCACGGGACGTAGACGTCCGGGAGGAAGTTCATCTCGATCTTGATGGTGCCGTCGCCCGCGCAGTTCTCGCAGCGGCCGCCCTTGACGTTGAAGGAGAAGCGCCCGGGCAGATAGCCGCGGACCTTCGCCTCGGTGGTCTCGGCGAACAGCTTGCGGACGTGGTCGAAGACACCGGTGTACGTGGCCGGGTTGGACCGGGGCGTACGGCCGATCGGCGACTGGTCGACGTGCACGACCTTGTCGACGAGGTCGTCGCCGTCCACGCGCGTGTGCCGTCCGGGGACGCTTCGGGCGCCGTTCAGCTCGCGGGCCAGGTGGGTGTACAGGATGTCGTTGACCAGCGTCGACTTGCCGGAACCGGAGACACCGGTGACGGCGGTGAAGACGCCCAGCGGGAACGAGACGTCGATGTCCTGGAGGTTGTTCTCCCGGGCGCCGTGCACCGTGAGCTGCCTGCTCGGGTCGAGCGGGCGGCGGATGTCGGGCAGCGGGATGGCCTTGCGGCCCGAGAGGTACTGCCCGGTCTGCGACTCGGTGTTGTCGAGCAACTCCTTCAGGGAGCCGCTGTGCACGACCTTGCCGCCGTGCTCGCCCGCGCCGGGGCCGATGTCGACGATCCAGTCGGCCATCTTGATGGTGTCCTCGTCGTGCTCGACGACGATGAGCGTGTTGCCCATGTCGCGCAGCCGGACCAGGGTCTCGATGAGCCGGTGGTTGTCGCGCTGGTGCAGACCGATGGAGGGCTCGTCGAGAACGTAGAGCACACCGACGAGGCCGGAGCCGATCTGGGTGGCCAGGCGGATGCGCTGGGCCTCGCCGCCGGAGAGCGTGCCGGCCGCGCGGTTCAGCGAGAGGTAGTCCAGGCCGACGTCGACCAGGAACCGCAGCCGTTCGTTGACCTCCTTCAGCACCCGCTCGGCGATCTTCTTGTCGCGGGCGCTCAGCCTCAGCTCGCCCAGGAAGTCCGCGCAGTCGCTGATCGACATGGCGGAGACCTCGGCGATCGACTTCTCCATGATCGTGACCGCGAGGACGATCGGCTTCAGGCGCGTGCCCTCACAGGTGGGGCAGGGCACCTCGCGCATGTAGCCCTCGAAGCGTTCACGGCTGGCGTCGCTCTCGGCCTCGCTGTGCCGCCGCTTCACGAAGGGGATGGCGCCCTCGAAGGCCGTGGTGTACACGCGCTCGCGGCCGTACCGGTTGCGGTAGCGGACCTCGATCTGGGTCTTGTGGCCCTGCAGCAGGGCCTTCTTCGCGCGCTGCGGGAGACCGGCGAAGGGGATGTCGGTCCGGAATCCCAGGGCGTCCGCGAGGGCTCCGACGAGGCGGCCGAAGTAGTCCTTGGTGTGGCCGTGCGACCAGGGGTGGATGGCGCCCTCGTCGAGCGACTTGTCCTCGTCCGGGACGATCAGCTCGGGGTCGACCTCCATGCGCGTACCGATGCCGGAGCAGTCGGGACAGGCGCCGAAGGGCGAGTTGAAGGAGAAGGAGCGGGGCTCCAGCTCCTCGAAGGACAGGTCGTCGTACGGGCAGTACAGGTGCTCCGAGAACATGCGCTCGCGCTCGGGGTCGTCCTCGGGGAGGTCGACGAAGTCGAGCACGACCATGCCGCCGGAGAGGCCGAGGGCGGTCTCCACGGAGTCGGTGAGGCGGCGCTTGGCGGAGTCCTTCACCGTGAGGCGGTCGACGACCACCTCGATGGTGTGCTTCTCCTGCTTCTTCAGGGTCGGCGGGTTGGAGAGCTGGACGGTCTCACCGTCCACCCGGGCACGGCTGTACCCCTTGGTCTGGAGGTCCGCGAAGAGGTCGACGAACTCGCCCTTGCGCTCCCGCACGAGCGGGGACAGCACCTGGAAGCGACTGCCCTCCGGCAGTTCCAGCACCCGGTCGACGATCGCCTGCGGCGACTGGCGGGAGATCGGGCGGCCGCACTCGGGACAGTGCGGCTTGCCGATGCGCGCGAAGAGCAGGCGCAGGTAGTCGTAGACCTCGGTGATGGTGCCGACCGTCGAGCGCGGGTTGCGCGAGGTCGACTTCTGGTCGATGGAGACCGCCGGGGACAGACCCTCGATGAAGTCGACGTCCGGCTTGTCCATCTGCCCGAGGAACTGCCGGGCGTAGGAGGAGAGCGACTCGACGTACCGGCGCTGCCCCTCGGCGAAGATCGTGTCGAAGGCCAGCGAGGACTTGCCCGACCCCGACAGGCCCGTGAAGACGATGAGCGAGTCGCGTGGCAGGTCGAGCGAGACGTTCTTCAGGTTGTGCTCGCGCGCGCCACGGACGATGAGACGGTCGGCCACGCCGGTCCGCACCTTTCTTGAGTGAAGTGACAGGGGCCGGAGCCCCCGTCCTCCACAGACTAGGGGGAGCCACTGACAGCGCCGGTCCTGTTTCCCCGTTCCACAACAATCCCGGGCCTTCCAGCATGCCCGACGCCGCTCCCGACCATATAGCACGTGCATTCGATTTACGGCCCTGGTCCGCCACCTTCACCCGAAGGTGTGGCCCGGACTAGGGTCGGCGGCATGATGGATCACGCGCGTGACCTGGCCTCTGTGTGTGAAGCGACGGACCGGCTACTCACCGCGGTCGCCGACCTGGACGACGCCGCTGTGACCGAGCCGTCACGACTGCCCGGCTGGACCCGGGGTCACGTCCTCGCCCACCTCGCCCGCAACGCGGACGCCCTCGTGAACGTCCTCGAGGGGCGCCCCATGTACGTCTCCGGCGACGCCCGGGACGCCGACATCGAGCGGGACGCGCCGCGTCCGCTGAAGACCCAGCTCGCCGACGTACGCGACAGCGCGCACCGCTTCCAGGACGCCGCCTCGGTCTCCCAGGACTGGTCCCGCACGGTCGAGCTGCGCAACGGGGTCCTCGACACCGCGGCCTGGCTGCCGTTCCGGCGGTGGATCGAGGTGGAGCTCCATCACGTGGACCTGGGGATCGGGTACGAGCTGGAGGATCTGCCGGAGGAGTTCACCCAGCGCGAGATCAACTTCCTCGCCCACCGGTTCCACGGCCGCCCCGAGGTCCCCGCCCTGATGATCAGACGGGACGACGGTCGCATGATCCCCACCGGGGCCGTCGAGGGCGTCACCGAGGAGCAGCTCGACAGCGGCTACCGCCCGCCCCTGCCGGATCTCGTCGTCAGCGGCAGCCGGGCCGACCTCCTCGGCTGGCTCGCCGGCCGCCGGGACGGCACCGCGCTGCGCGTCGAAGGAGGCACGCTCCCCTCGCTGCCCCCGCTATAGGCTGCCCTCATGACGTACAGCGGAGCGGTGAAGGTCGGCGGTCCTGCGGATGTGCACGAGCTGCCGGACCTGATGATCTCCAAGGTCGCGGTGGGCCCGATGGACAACAACGCGTACCTGCTGCGCTGCCGGGCCACCGACGAGCAACTGCTGATCGACGCCGCGAACGACGCCCGCACCCTGCTCACCCTGATCGGTGACGACGGGATCGCCTCCGTCGTCACCACGCATCAGCACGGCGACCACTGGCAGGCGCTCGCCGAGGTCGTGGCGGCCACGGGCGCCCGTACGTACGCGGGCCGGGCCGACGCCGAGGGCATCCCGGTGGCGACCGACGTACTCGTCGACGACGGGGACACGATCCGGGTGGGGCGCGTGGAGCTCACCGCGCGCCATCTGGTCGGTCACACGCCCGGTTCGGTCGCGCTGGTCTACGACGACCCCCACGGGCATCCCCATGTGTTCACCGGTGACTGTCTCTTCCCGGGCGGTCCTGGTCGGACAACACGTCCGGAGGAGTTCAACTCCCTGATGGACGGCCTGGAAACCAAGGTATTCGACGTCCTGCCCGACGAGACGTGGATCTACCCCGGTCACGGCAACGACACCACGCTCGGCACGGAGCGGCCCCACCTCGCGGAGTGGCGCGAACGCGGCTGGTGACCGTCCAACGACGACCGCCCCCGTTTCGAAACCGAAGTAGGGGCGGTCGCGCGCTCAGGCCCGTCGGCGCTCGGAGAGCATCGTGCCCACGGACGGTGGCGTCCAGCGCTCCGTCACCGACACAAACAGCAGTGACCGCGGGGTGAGGAAGATCTGTGCCCGATCGTGCGCTGAGGCTGGCCGCCGTGACGGATGGCCCCCGCTCGGTCACCAAGACCGGACGGGGGCCATTCGTGAAGTCCGGCTCACTGATCCTCAGTGTCCCGCACGTCAATCTCGCACTCCAGATCGGGAATCACAGCGAGCTGCGTCCTCACCGCCTCACGGGCATCACCGGTCAGCGATACCGATACCCCGGCAGGGATGTCGGGAGCGTCCGAGCGGTTGACGGATGCCACGATCGCATCCGGATCGACCTTCTCCAGCGCATGGAGAACCTCGTCGACACGGTCGTTCCGCACAGTCGTCGAGACATAGGTACGGACAGTCATGGTTGTCTCCCTGGTGGTAGCCCCACTCCTCCGGCCCGCCGTCCGCCGTCCTCGTCGGGCGGGTATACAGCCACGGGCGGAAGCCATGCCGCCAGCCTCACCCCGGTGAAGGCCGAGCACATCCGCACCTGCCACTCAGCGGCCTTCCCCTCGCCCAAGCCTCGGTTGCCCGGCTCCGTCCATTCGAGTGGAGAGAGAAGGTGAAGGGAACCGTTCCCCCCGCGAGGCTGGTCCTTGCAGCCGTAATGGCTGCAGCCGCCTGCGGTGTGGAGGAGCACGATGCCCGGTCTTCACCCCGGGGATCCCTTGCGTATCGGGGTCTATCGCACGGAGCGGCGCCTGGGCGCCGGCGGGCAGGGAGTGGTGTACGAGGCATACGGGCCTGCGGGCGAACGGGTCGCCGTGAAGGTTCCGTCGCCGGAGAGCCTCGCATTGCCCGGGGCGCGGGCACGCCTGGCCAAGGAGGTCGCCGCCGCCCGCCGTGTGGCGTCCTTCTGCACCGCGCGGGTCCTCGACGCGGACACGACCGGAGAACAGCCCTACCTCGTCAGCGAGTTCGTGCCCGGCCACACCCTGAGTGCAGCTGTGCGCGAGCACGGGCCCTTCCGTGGGGACGCGTTGGTCCGGCTGGCGATGGGGCTGGCAACCGCAGTGGCGGCCATTCATGGTGCCGGAGTGCTGCACCATGACCTCAAACCGGCCAATGTGCTGATCGGTCCGGACGGGCCGCGCGTTATCGACTTCGGACTCGCGCGCACGCAGGAGATGACCCTCACCGACGGCGCCGCGGGTGGCACGTACGGTTACATGGCGCCGGAGGTACTGCGCGGCAAGCCGCCGACGGCCGGAGCGGACGTCTTCGCGTGGGCCGCGGTGGTTCTGTTCGCCGCGACGGGTGCACATCCCTTCGGCGGGGCCCATGACGCCGAGATCATTTATCGCACGGTGGCGTACGAGCCGGACACGAGCTTCCTCCCTCAGCCGCTGTCGCGGCTCGTCGAGGCGGCGCTCCACAGGGACGATCCCGCTGCCCGGCCGAACGCACATGCACTGCTGGCCGGCCTGCTTGGTCTCGTCGAGGACACTGACGCCGGCACGTTGCTGTCGGCGGGGGCGGACGCGGCATCCGCCGTGCACGCGGACACCGGGGATCTCACCGCGCGACGCGGCCTGGCCGAACGCGCCGAGGCCGCCCACCAGTCGCTGTCCCTTTCCGCCCGGGCCCGGGCGCGGGAAGTTCTGCTGCGGTTCGTCGTCGCCGGGAAGGCAGCGGACTGCTCCCAGGACAATTCCCGTACGGCTGAGGAAGAGGAGTTCACCGCCGACCGGAGCGCCGAGGAGCGAGAGGTCCTGGAGGAGGTGCTCGCGGCGTTCACGGCCGAGGGCATTCTCCTGCGCACGGGTACCGGCATCCGTCCGGCCAGTCTCGCGCTCGGTCATGCCTGGCCGAGGATGCGGAACTGGCTGATGCACGACCGGGAGGGGCTGCGCCACCTCCGTGCCCTGGGAGAAGCGTCCGCCGCGTGGGAACGCGGCGGACGGCGCACTGATGACTTGCTGCGTGGGGACGCGTTGCGTGCTCACGCGGACGTTTACGCTGACGCTCCCGCCCATCTGCGGCCCACTCCGGCGGAGCGGCGTTTCCTGGCGGCGTCCCAGCAGGCCGAGTCGCGGCGGGCCGCCAGGAGGCGACGCCTGTTCACGCTGGTGAGTGTGCTGGTCGTCCTGGTCTTGGTCGCCGGGGGCCTCGCGTTCCACCAGACGCGGATCAGCCGGGCCCGCGCCGAGCAGGATGCCGCGCGGACGGCGGCGGCTATCGCCGAGAATGTCCGGACGAGTGATCCGGAGGCGGCGATGCTTCTGAGCGCGGCGTCCTGGTTGATCGCGGACGTCGACGACACACGAGCGGCGCTGTACAACTCCCTGAACCATGGGATACGGCAGGTGACAGACAACCCCGTCCGCGTGCCCGACACCCGTCCCGCGCTGGGGGTGAGAGACCAATTGCTGCCCGGCGGACGACTCGCCACCGTGGTGGACGGAGAGGCGGCGCATGTATGGGATCTGGACACGCAAACACGCGTTGGACACGCCCCGTTGGCTGCTTTCATCGGCCAGTACGCGAGCGCAGTCCGCTTCGCGGAGGACGGCAGCAAGGTCGTCGTGCCCCAGGGCGAGGGCGGCGGTGCCCGGGCCGTCACGCTGACCGGGGGCACGCCCCGACTGGGCCCGCTCCTTGCCAAAGGGCAGACCCTTGGGGTGAACAGCGCCTCCCGCAACGCCCGCCGAGCCGCGCTCTCCTGGCTGGAAGGCGACCGGTTTCGGCAGAGCGTGGTGGACACAGGGACCGGCCGGACGCTCTGGTCCCGGCTGGTGAAGTACGAGGCCGAGCCTGTCCTGTCCCCCGATGGCGAGTCCGTCGCCGTATGCACGAGCGGGAAACCTGCCGTACTGGTGGATTTACGCACCGGAGACGAGCGACGGTTCATCAGCCAGTCCGATGGCGTGCCCACCTCGATGGAGTGCGATGCCGAGACCCAGTTGGTTTTCTCTGGTGACGGCGCATACCTGCTGAGCTCACTCGACGGGTTGAGCGGCATGCTGTGGAACACTCGTACCGCTACCGAGGTCGGCACGATCAGCCTTCCGGTGGAGGAAGTGCCGTATCGATGGGCCATAAACGAGAGCGGCACCCTGGTGGCGGCGTCCGTCCCCGGGCGGATCCTGGTCTGGCAACGGCACGGCGACACATTGCTGCTAGCGGCGCGCCTTCCCACCTCCAATCTCGACTCCGGATCGCAAGGGGCGGCACAGGTATGGGAACTGTCCTTCGACGGTGACCGGATCCTGCGGTTCATCGAGGACGACCGCAGGGTCCGGTCGGTGGATCTGTCCTGGCTGGCGCGGGAGCGTGACGGCGAGGAGGGGCGGCTTGCCGTTTTCGCGCCGCGCGCGCAGGCCGTGCTGCACTATTCCTTCGCCCAAGATGTACTGGAACTGACGACCGACGGTCACCGCAGGCGGCTGAAGACAGCGGGCAGCCCGTTCCTCTCGTTGGTGGACACGGTTGTGGGAGCGTTCTCCCCGGACGGAGAGCTGTACGCGCACGTCGTGGACGACGAGGGCGGCCCCTCACTCCAGGTCTGGTCGGCGAGGACCGGTCGCCCTCACGGCCCGCGGATCGGCCTTCGGGGCAAGGACGAACCCGAGGCGATCGCCTTCTCTCCTGACGGCCGTCGGATCGCCGTCTCCCGTCTTGACGCCTCGATGGTCACGCGCCGAACCATAGAAGTGTGGGATCTGACCACCTCCCGCCGTGCGGCTGTCTTCCCCGACGCCGGCGCGGCCGAAATCGCCTTCTCGCCCGACGGTAACCTCCTGGTGACCGCCTCAGGTGATCGGATCGATCTCACGTCGAAACAGGTACGGCGGCAGGCGCTGGGACCGGCCGACGCCCGCGATGTGGCGTTCAGCGAGGACGGGCAAACCCTGGCCGTCTCCACCGACCGGGGCAGTGTCGACCTGTGGGACGCCACCGCGACCCGGCGCATCGGAGCCGTACCGTCCATGGGCAATACCGACTCTCCCGTCACCGGTCTGCGGTTCTCACCGGACGGACAACTTCTGGCCGGGGTGGACGATACCGGCGTGCGCCTGTGGGACGTGCCCGACCGCCGCCGCCTCGGTGGCCCACTACGACTGGCTGGTGGAGATCGCATTTCCCTCGCCTTCGACACCTCCGGCAGACTGCACGTCGCCTCCACGCTCAATCGACACGTCATGATCGACCTTGACCCGGAGTCGATCATCAACGAGATTTGCCGCAGCGTGGGCCGTGACCTGACCGCCGAGGAGTGGGAACAGTATCTGCCCAAACGCGCTCGCCACCCCGTGTGCTGAAGCGCACCCGATGGCAGGAAGGCTGGCTCACTGGCCAGATCCTCGCGGAGATCGAGGGCATCGGGTGGGCAGGGCAATTTCTGGTCGTGCGGCTCATGAGCAGCGGCTGGTCACGCTGGCCGATCCGCGCCACGGCCCGGGAGGCGTCCACTCGTTCGTGAGCGTGCTCCTGAGCGCCTGCTCCACCGTATTGGCCGGGGTCCGCGCGTTCCCGGGCGGTGTGGGCAACACCCGTAAGGACCCCGAGGCATTCGCCCGTCTGATCCATGACGTGGAGACGAAGATCTTCGACGCGCTCCCCGACGAGACCTGGGTCTACCCGGGCCACGGCAACGACACGACTCTCGGCGCGGAGCGCCCGCACCTGCCGGAGTGGCGCGCACGGTGCTGGTGAACTCCCTGGTGCCGTACGGCAGTTGGTGGGACGACCGGCCAGGGGCGCGACCGCTCCCGCACGCGCCCCGTGTGAATCGAACGCACACGCCGGTGTCACGCGCGCGCTCCCGGCGTGCGCCGTGGCGTAGTCCACTGGAGGCAGGTCCGCACGGGATGACGGCTCCCGCGCGGATGGGCCGCCGGCCTCATCAACCCCGCCCTCGGCCGGCGGCCCCGCCCCCCTCGTCGCACGCGTTCACGGGACCGCAACACCCGTTCCCAGAATGCGGACAATGGCCCATGTGACCTCGACAGACGGCACGTCGCGCTGTCAATCTCACGCCATGCGTCCTGTCCTGCGAACCGCGCGCTCCCCGCGCCGTGCCGCCTCCGCCGCCATAGCCTCCCTGCTCACCGTCGTCGCGGTGGGCTGCGCCCCGCAGCCGGAGGACGACGCCTCCGGCTCGGCCTCCTCGGCGTCCGGAGCCTCCTGCGCCAAGGGCGACTTGAGCACGAAGACGGTCGGCAAGCTGACCGTCGCCACCGACGAACCGGCGTACGAGCCCTGGTTCAAGGACGACGACCCGACGAACGGCGAGGGCTTCGAGTCGGCGGTCGCGTACGCCGTCGCGAAGCAGCTCGGCTACGACGAGGCGGATGTCGTCTGGCAGAGCGTGCCCTTCAACAAGGCCTTCGCGCCGGGGGCGAAGACCTTCGACTTCGACGTCAACCAGGTGTCGATCAGCGACGAGCGGAAGAAGGCCGTCGACTTCTCGTCGGGCTACTACGACGTGCGCCAGGCCGTCGTCGCGCTCAAGGGCTCCGCCGCCGCGAAGGCGACGAGCATCGCGGACCTACGGAAGCTGCGTCTGGGCGCCCAGGTCGGCACCACCAGCCTGAACCACATCCAGGACGTGGTGAAGCCGACCCGGGAGGCCGCCGCGTACGCGAAGAACGACCAGGCCAAGTCCGCGCTGAAGAACGGCCAGATCGACGCGATCGTGGTCGATCTGCCGACCGCGTTCTACATCACCTCGGCCGAGGTGACGGAGGCGAGGATCGTCGGCCAGTTCGAGAACCGGGGCGGCACACCCGAGCAGTTCGGGCTCGTCCTCGACAAGGGCAGCGCCCTCACGTCCTGCGTGACGACCGCCGTGGACGCCCTGCGCGAGGACGGCACGCTGGCGAAGATCGAGCAGGAGTGGCTCTCCGACGCCGTCGACGCCCCGGTCCTCAAGTGACGGTCGTCAAGCAGGAGCCCGGCCCGGAGGGCGCGGACGACCACGGTGACCCGCCCGGCGCGGACGACGGCTACGTCCCCTCGCGCCGGCGGCTGGACCGCGAGCGCTACAAGCGCGACCGGGCCCGCCGCGCCACCGCCGTAGCCGCCCTGTCGACCCTGGTCACGGCCGTCGTCCTCTGTCTGGTCGTCGTCAACGCCCCCGGCTGGCCGCGCACCAAGGAGACCTTCTTCAGCGCGGAGTACGCGCGCGAGGCGCTCCCCAAGGTCCTCGAAGGGCTCTGGCTCAACGTACGGCTGCTGCTGGTCTGCGGCGTCGCCGTGCTCGTCCTCGGCATGCTCATCGCCGTCGCGCGGACCCTGCGCGGCCCGGTGTTCTTCCCGCTGCGGGCGCTGGCGGCCGCGTACACCGACTTCTTCCGCGGGCTGCCGCTGATCATCAACCTGATGATCGTGGTCCTGGGTGTCCCCGCACTCCGGCTCCAGGGTGTGACCGTCGACCCGGTGCTCCTCGGCGGCACCGCGCTGACGCTCACGTACTCGGCGTACGTCGCCGAGGTCTTCCGCGCCGGCATCGAGTCCGTGCACCCCTCGCAGCGCGCGGCGGCCCGCTCGCTGGGCCTGACCAACCGGCAGGCGCTGCGCCACGTCGTGCTCCCGCAGGCGGTACGCCGTCAGGTTCCGCCCCTGCTCAACGACCTCGTGTCGTTGCAGAAGGACACCGGCTTGGTCTCGATCGGCGGTGCGATCGACGCGGTACGCGCCGCCGACATCATCGTGGGCCGCAGCCTCAACTACACGCCGTACATCGTCGCGGGACTGGTCTTCGTCGCCCTGACCATTCCGATGACCCGCTTCACCGACTGGGTCACGGCCCGCGTGGACCGGCAGCGGGCGCAGGGAGGGACGACATGAGCGACAGCCGAGAGACCGTGGAGCCCGTGCACGCCTCCCAGGACGCCCCCGTGCTGCGGATGGAGTCCGTGCGCAAGACCTTCGGCGGCTCGGTCGTGCTGCGGGACGTCGATCTGGAGGTCGCCCCGCACACCGTGACCGCGCTGATCGGCGCCTCCGGATCCGGCAAGTCGACGCTGCTGCGCTGCGCCAACCTGCTGGAGGACATCGACGACGGGGCGATCTGGCTGGACGGCGAGGAGATCACCGACCCGCGCGTCGACCAGGACGCGGTCCGACGGCGTATCGGCGTGGTCTTCCAGTCGTACAACCTGTTCCCGCACATGACGGTGCTGGACAACATCACCCTGGCCCCTCGCCGGGTGCACGGTGTTCCGCGCGCGGAGGCCGAGGAACGGGCCCGGGTCCTCCTGGACCGGCTGGGGCTGAGCGGGAAGGCGGGCGCGTATCCCGACCGGCTCAGCGGCGGACAGCAGCAGCGCGTGGCGATCGTACGCGCCCTGGCCGTACGCCCCCGGTTGCTGCTCCTCGACGAGATCACCGCGGCCCTCGATCCGGAGCTGGTCGGCGAGGTCCTGAACGTCGTCCGTGATCTGAAGGCCGACGGCATGACCATGGTCCTGGCCACGCACGAGATGGGCTTCGCCCGCGACGTCGCCGACCAGGTCTGTTTTCTCGACGGAGGTGTCGTGCTCGAACGCGGCACCGCGGACCAGGTCTTCGGCGATCCGCGGCGGGAGCGTACGCGGCAGTTCCTGCGCCGGATCGTCGAGGCGGGCCGCCTGTAAGGGGCGCCCGCCCGGAGATCGGGCGTTACCCGACGGCTTCGGGAGCGGGGCTCACGCGTCCGCCCGGCCCGCCCCGGCGAGCGCGGCGACCCGCTCCACGGCGAACACATAGCCCTGCACCCCGCACCCGGCGATCACCCCGTCGGCGCGCAGGGAGACGTACGAGTGGTGCCGGAACGTCTCGCGCTGGTGGATGTTGGAGATGTGCACCTCCAGCACCGGCAGGCCGTCGCAGGTGTTGAGGGCGTCCAGGATCGCCACGGAGGTGTGCGAGTAGGCGCCCGGGTTGATGACGATCCCGCTGTGGTGGAGCCGCGCCTCGTGGATCCAGTCGACCAGTTCGCCCTCGTGGTTGGACTGCCGGAGGTCCACCGTGCCGCCGTGCGCGGCCGCGGCCTTGGCGCACATCGCCTCGACGTCGGCGAGGGTGTCCGAACCGTAGATCTCGGGCTGACGCTGCCCCAGGAGGTTCAGATTGGGGCCGTTGAGAATCATGATCGGGGCGTGGGCCAGGCTGCGGGGCACGGTTCCTCCGGTCCGTTCGGGGTGGGCGGCCCCGTCGGGACCGCCGCTCGCCCCCGGTTTATCACGGTGAAACCGTGAGGCAGGAGGCCTTACCCTCCCCGCATGACCACGCCCTCGTACCCTCCCAAGCCCTCACCCGGCGACCGGGTCGCCGTCGTCTCGCCCGGTGCCGGTCTGCCCGAGCTCTTCCCGCGCCCCTTCGAACTGGGCCTGGAGCGGCTGCGCGAGGAGTACGGTCTCGTGCCGGTCGAGTACCCGACGACGCGGAAGATGGGCACGACGCCCAGGGAGCGGGCGGACGACCTGCACGCGGCCTTCGCCGACCCGGACGTCAAGGCGGTGTTGACGTCGATCGGCGGCGACGACCAGATCACCGTGCTGCCCTTCCTGGACCGGGAGTTGCTGCGGGCCAACCCCAAGCCGTTCTTCGGACTGAGCGACAACACCAACCTGCTGGCGTACCTGCACAACACCGGGATCGTCGGCTACCACGGCGGCACCGTGATGACCGCGCTGGGCAGGTCCGGTGCCATGGAGCCACTGACCGCCGAGTCGCTGCGCGCGGCCCTGTTCACCTCGGGGCCGTACGAACTGCGGCCCGCCGAGCGCTTCAACGACATCGACCGTGACTGGGCCGACCCGGCGACCTTCGACGCGGAACCCGAGACCGTGCCGGGCTCCGGATGGACCTGGGTGAACGCCGACCGTGTGGTGGAGGGCCGGAGTTGGGGCGGCTGTCTGGAGATCGTCGGCTGGCTGCTGATGGCCGACCGCGAGGTGCCGCGCGATCCGTCCGTGTTCGACGGCGGAGTGCTCTTCCTGGAGACCTCGGAGGAACTGCCCAGCGGCGAGGAGGTCTTCCGAACCCTGCGGAACATGGGCGAACGCGGCCTGCTGCGTCGCTTCTCCGCACTGCTGATGGGCCGCCCCAAGACGTGGTCCTTCGACCGGCCCAACACCCCGGAGGACGCGGCCCGTTACGCGGCCGGACAGCGCGAGGCCGTCCTGCGCGCCATGCGGACGTACGCCCCCGACGCCACGATCGTCTTCGACGTGGATCTCGGACACACCGATCCGCAGTTCGTCGTCCCCTACGGTGGCGTGATCCGGGTGGACGGGCCCGCCCGGCGCATCACGGTGACCTACTGAGACCCGTTGACGCCTCCCGAACCACCTTGGCCTCGCACGGGCCTCCGCACGCCCCCGTAACCGCCCGTCACCGTGGGTAGTTGACGCGGCATGCAACCTGCACGCACCGTGAAACCGCCCTCCATGCTGCGCCTGGCGTCCGCCTCGCTCGCCGGGACGGCCATCGAGTTCTACGACTTCTTCGTCTACGGGACGGCGGCGGCCCTCGTTCTGGGGCCGCTGTTCTTCCCGACGTTCTCACCCCTGGCCGGGACCCTCGCGGCCTTCGCGACCTTCGGGGTCGGGTTCGTGGCGCGTCCGCTCGGCTCGGTGCTGTTCGGTCACATCGGGGACCGGCACGGGCGGAGGCCGGTCCTCGTCGCCTCGCTGCTGCTGACCGGGGGCGCGACCGTGGCCGTCGGCTGCGTGCCCACCTTCGACTCGATCGGTGTCGCCGCCCCCTTCCTCCTGCTCGTGCTGCGCTTCCTGCAAGGGCTCGGGCTCGGCGGGGAGTGGGGCGGGGCGGTGCTGCTGACGGCGGAGCACGCGCCGGCCGATCGCCGCGGACTGTGGTCGAGCTTTCCCCAGGTGGGACCCGCGGTGGGGTTCCTGCTGGCCAACGGGGTGATGCTCGCGCTGTCGGCGAGCCTGACGGAGGCCCAGTTCGCCGCCTGGGGGTGGCGTGTGCCGTTCTGGGCGGCGGGCGTCCTGGCCGTCGCGGGGCTGTGGCTGCGGTCGTCGCTCACGGAGAGTCCGCAGTTCCTGCAGATCGACGAGCCCGCGCGCGTGCCGCTGGCCGAGGTCGTGCGCGGCCACTGGCGACTCGTCCTGCTGACGGCCGGGGCTCTCGCGATCGGGTACGCGGTCTTCTATTCGGTGACGACCTGGTCCCTCGCGTACGGCACCGAGCGCCTCGGCGTGAGCCGCACGGTCATGCTGACCTGCATCATGGGCGCCGTGGTGGTGAAGGGCGCCCTGACGCCGGTGGCGGCGGTGCTCGGCGACCGGTACGGGCGGCGCCCGATGTGTCTGATCGGCTGTGGCGTCACCGTGCTGTGGATGTTCCCCATGGTCGCGCTCCTGGCGACCGGCGAACCCTTGCTGATCTTCTTCGGTTTCCTCGTGGCGATGCTCGCCCTCGTCACCATGTTCGCCGTCATCGCCGCGTACCTGCCCGAGCTCTACGAGCCCCGGGTGCGCTGCACGGGGGCCGCCGTCGGCTACAACCTCGGCGGGGTGCTCGGTGGAGCCCTGACCCCGATCGTGGCCACCGCCGTGGCCCAGGGCGGACGGGTGCCCTGGGGTGTGGGCGCCTATCTCACCGGGATCGCCCTGCTGAGCCTCGGCTGCTTCACCCTGCTGCCGGAGACCCGGCCGGCGTCCCTGACGACACCGGCCGAGGCGGAGCCCGCGGCGGGCTGACCCCGGTCCCCCGGCCTACGGGTTCACCGCCAGCTCCAGGTAGGCCGCGAACAGCACCAGGTGCACCCCGCCCTGGAGTGGTGTCGCACGTCCCGGGACCACGGTCAGCGAGGCGACCACGACGGTCAGGGCGAGCAGCACCATGTGGGTGGCGCCGAGGCCGAGGACGAGGGGTCCGGAGAGCCAGATCGAGGCGAGGGCGACGGCGGGGATGGTGAGGCCGATGCTGGCCATGGCGGAGCCGAGGGCCAGGTTGAGGCTGGTCTGGACGCGGTCGCGGCGGGCGGCGCGCAGCGCCGCGATCGTCTCCGGCAGCAGCACCAGCAGCGCGATGATCACACCGACGACCGCGTGCGGCAGTCCCGCTCCCTCGACACCGGACTCGATGGTCGGCGAGACGCCCTTGGCGAGGCCGACCACGCCGACGAGCGCCAGGCCGAGCAGTCCGAGGCTGATCCCGGCGGTGCGGGCCGACGGCGCCTCGGCGTGGTCGTCCTGGGTGATCACCTCGCCCATCCTGGTGATCGGCAGGAAGTAGTCCCGGTGGCGCACGGTCTGCGTGGCGACGAACAACCCGTACAGGGCCAGGGAGGACAGGGCCGCGAAGGTGAGCTGGGCCGTGGAGAACTCGGGGCCGGGCTTGCTGGTGGTGAAGGTGGGGAGCACCAGGCTGAGCGTGGCCAGCGTCGCGACCGTGGCGAGGGCGGCGCCGGTGCCCTCGGGGTTGAAGACCGCGAGCCCGTGGCGCAGTGAGGCGACGAGCAGGCAGATGCCGACGATGCCGTTGCAGGTGATCATCACGGCGGCGAAGACGGTGTCGCGGGCGAGGGTCGAGCTCTTGTCCCCGCCGTCAGCCATCAACGTGACGATCAGGGCGACCTCGATGATGGTGACGGCGACGGCGAGGACGAGCGAGCCGAAGGGTTCACCGACCCGGTGTGCGACGACCTCGGCGTGGTGCACGGCGGCCAGGACGGCTCCCGCGAGCACCAGGGTCACCAGGGCGACAGCCGCAGGGGGCAGATCACGTCCCCAGGTCAGAGCGAGCAGGACGACCGCGGCCACCGGGACGACAGCAGTCCATCGCGTCGTGAGCGACCGGAGCCGAGCGAGCATGCGGTGATCCTTTCAGACGTGCAGGGGCCCCGCACTCCGGAGGACGCGTGGAACTGCGTGTCCGTCGTGCGGGGCCCCAAACCGTGTGTGTTGTGCGGTGCCGGCCTCGGTCAGGCCTCGACGCTGTCCTTCTCCACGTCTTCGTCCTTGTTCTGCTCGGCCTCGGCCCGCGCCTGCTGCTTCTTCGACGCGATCAGGCTGGTGATCGTGGTGACGATCAGCACCGCGCAGATCACGCCGAGAGACACCGGGATGGAGATCTCAGGAACGTGTACCCCGGACTCGTGCAGGGCGTGCAGCACCAGCTTCACACCGATGAAGCCGAGGATGACCGACAGCCCGTAGGACAGGTGGACCAGCTTCTTCAGCAGCCCGCCGATGAGGAAGTACAGCTGTCGCAGGCCCATGAGCGCGAACGCGTTGGCCGTGAACACGATGTACGGGTCCTGGGTCAGGCCGAAGATCGCGGGGATGGAGTCCAGGGCGAAGAGGACGTCGGTGGTGCCGATGGCGAGCATCACGACGAGCATCGGCGTCATGACGCGCTTGCCGTTCTCCTCGATCCACAGCTTGGTGCCGTGGTATCGGTCGGCGACACCGAAGCGCTTCTCGGCGGCCTTGAGGAGCTTGTTCTCCTCGTACTCCTCGTCCTCCTCGTCGGCCCTGGCCTCCTGGATCAGCTTCCAGGCGGTGTAGATCAGGAACGCGCCGAAGATGTAGAAGACCCAGGCGAAGCTGGCGAGGATGGCCGCGCCCGCGGCGATGAAGATCGCGCGGAGCACCAGGGCTATCAGCACACCGATCAGCAGCACCCGCTGCTGATACTGGGACGGCACCGCGAACTTCGCCATGATCAGGACGAAGACGAAGAGGTTGTCGACGCTCAGGGACTTCTCGGTGATGAAGCCCGCGAAGAACTCTCCGGCCGGCTGACCGCCGCCGAAGACGAGGAGCCCGAGTCCGAAGAGGGCGGCCAGGACGATCCAGACGATCGTCCAGATCCCGGCTTCCTTGATGGACACGTCATGGGGCTTGCGGCCGATGAAGAAGTCGACCGCGATGAGGGCGGCAAGGCCCACCACTGTGAGGACCCATAGGGTCATGGAAACATCCACTGCGCCTCCGGCAGTACGTAACGGCAAATTTCAGCGTCGTCGCTACCGGAGGTCTCTTCCACCCGGTCCTCCAGGGCGTTCCACAACGCCTGGTGCCGCCGGGCCGACGCCCCGGGATCGGGATCGATCCGTATTGACGGGTACGCCGCAGCATGTAGGGAGTACTCCCCTCCGCACGAAAAGAGTACCGAATCACCAAGAGAAGGTAAAGGGCGAGGCAAAGAAAGAATCAAAACCGCAGGTCAAGTGACTTTACGAGGGCTTGGTGCGGGCTGGGGCCCGGCCGTCTCCTCAGCGGTTCCAGGAGCGGCGGGCCTCCGCGACGCGCGCCAGCACGTCACGCATGACGCCGCTGCCGGGCGGGATGGTCGACGGCTCGTACGTCCACGCGTGGCCGACCCAGGGGTCGGCGAGGTGGTCGTCGGGCGTCGGTGTGAGTCGCATCAGCGAACGCCACAGCGGGTCGAGCAACGGCCCGTAGGCGGCGGCGTCCTGCCGGTCGGCGACCATCATCAGGTGGACCCCGACGGCGGGGCCCTCGTCCGCGAGGTAGCGGAGCTGGGTGACGGCACGGTCGTCGAAGCCGTGCGGGAAGTCGTTGACGATCAGCAGTTGTTCGGCCGTGTCGAAGCCCGGGGGCAGCGCGTCGGCCGCGCCCCCGCGCACCGCCATCTGCACGAGGTCGACGCGCTGGGTGAGCCGCCCCAGTACCTCCGAGACACCCGCGGCTCCGGCGGCGGGCGGCCCGGCGAGCACACCGGCCTGCGTCAGGGGCGCCAACGCGGACGAGCCCGCTCCGGCCGCGTCGACGACGTGCACGGCGAACTCGCCCGGCGGGTAGACCGCGAGCAGTCGGGCGGCGAGAGCCACTGCCGTGTCCAGCGCGAGGCGACGGAGCTCGTCGGTGTCGGCGAGCGAGTCGCCGGAGCGGCCGCTGTCGATCCACAGGCCGCGCTCCAGCGGCAGCCGGACCAGCATCGGGATGCGCACGTCCTCGCTCTCCGGCAGATGGAGATCGCCCAGACGCAGCGCCATCGGTATCTCCATCGGCACCCGGTAACCGTGCCAGACCGGGTTGTCCCAGCTCGCGTACGCCGGGGGCAGCGCGGGCTCCACGACGTCCGCCTCGGCCCCGAGCTGGGCCAGGTCCCGGTCGAGGGCGGCCCTGGCCTGGTCGACGAGCTGGGCGTGCTTGGCGCGGGCCGCCTCGCGCGCGGCGTCGCCCTGGCCGCTGATGCGGCTGCGCGGGTCGGACAGGACCTTGTCCAGCTCCTGTTCCATCCGCGACTCGGCGAAGTCGACGGCGCTGCGGTACGCGGCCGTGGTGCGGGCGAGGTCCTCGAACATGCCCCACACCTGGTTGTAGAGCCGCTCCTCCATGGACCAGCCGGTCGCGTCGCCGGCGACGGGCCGCGCGGGCTGTCCGGGCTGGGCCGGAGGCGCGGTCGGCGCGGGCGGGGGCGGCGCGGTGGTCTGACGGCCGGGGTGGCTGTAGTTGACGGGGCCGCCGGCGGTGGCGGAGGCCGGCTGCCCGGCGGCCGGGTCGGCCGGGGTGGTGCCGCCGTGCTGTGCGGCCGCGTGGTCGGGCCGCGTGCCGTCGTGCGGAGAGCCGTACGGGGGTGTCGTGCCGTACGCAGAGGTGGGCTGGTGGCCCTGGGACGGGGCGGGGTTGCCGGTCGCGCCCTGCGGTGTCGCGCCGCCGTGGGCCTCGTCGGGGCCTGTCGCGGGGGCGGTCGTCCGGTGCGGGCGGTCCGCGTCCGGCAGCCGGGGCGGAGGGGCGGCCACCGAGCGGGCGAGGCCCTGTGCCACCGCCTCGTTGATGCTGCCCGCCAGCTGCTGGGCCTGCGGCAGGCCCTGGTCGGCGAGCAGCGCGGCGAGGCCGCCGGCGTATCCCTGGCCGACCGCGCGGACCTTCCAGGCACCCTGCCTGCGGTACAGCTCCAGGGCGACGACGGCCGACTCCGGTTCGAGGTCGGTGATGGTGTAGCTGGCGACCTCGGTGCCGTCGAGGCCGGTGACCGCGACGAAGGGGGCGGCCACGGCGCCGAAGCGCGCCGGGCCGCCGGTCCCCGTGGGGAGGGCGAGCAGCACGGTCACCCGGTGCACGGACGGCGCCAGGGCGTCGAGGTCCACGGCGAGGCGGTGGTCGGCCGCCGCCTGCCTGGGCACCTCGAGTCCCGGGAGGGTGGGCGCGCCCGGGTGGGCGACCCACTCGACACCCTGCACCCGGCCGTGCTCGTCGCCGAGCGTGGCACCGGCCACGATCGGCGTGCCGGCCGAGACGCGGATCTCCAGTCGGACCTCCGGCAGCGGATGGTTCTGCCCCCGGACCAGCTCGGCCGTCATCGACTTCGTCCCCCTGTGTCGCGTGCTCTGTGTACTCGGTGCGTGCCTACAGGACCGGCAGGACCGCCGGCATCAGGTCCTGGAAGGTGCGGCCGTTGGCGGGCGTGCCGATGGCGGTCATCTGCCAGCCCGCGCCCGCGCGGTGCACCTTGGCCATGATCTGGGCGGTGTACTGGCCGCCGCCCGCGAGGGTGTAGCGCGCCAGCTCCTGGCCGTTGGTCTCGTCGACCAGCCGGCAGAACGCGTTCTGCACTTCCTGGAAGGTCTGGCCCGTGAAGGAGTTCACGGTGAAGACGATCTGGTCGATGTGGACCGGCACCCGGGCCAGGTCGACGAGGATCGCCTCGTCGTCGCCGCCCTGGCCCACGCCGCCGACCAGGTTGTCGCCGGTGTGCCGGACGGAGCCGTCGTCGCTCACCAGGTGACGGAAGAAGACGACGTCCACGGGCTGCTTGTCCGCGAACAGCACGGCGGAGGCGTCGAGGTCGATCTCACGGGTGCGGGATCCGAACAGGCCGCGCCTCGGGGCAGCCTGCCAGCCGAGACCCATGCGCACCGCGGTCAGGCTGCCTCCGTCGTTCTTCTGCAGACTGATGGCCTGACCCTTGGTCATGTTGACGGTCACGCGCTGATTCCCCTCTCGAGCTGTCCCCTGTTCCCGCGGAGTCCGCGGATGTTCAGCACCCTACGCAGCGGCACTGACATTGCCGCAGCCTGTGTCGCACTTTGTGTCGGTCTTGCAACACAGCGCGCCGACGCGGGACCCGCCCCTCCCCCGGTGCCCGTGGTGGAGGTCAGGCCAGGCCCGCCTCCCTCATCTGCCGCAGTTCCTTCTTCATCTCGGACACCTCGTCACGCAGCCGCGCGGCGATCTCGAACTGCAGCTCGGCGGCGGCCGCGCGCATGCGCTCGGTCATGTCCTCGATCTGCTGGGCGAGCTCGGCCGCGGGACGGTCGGTCGGGACGGCCTCGGCGGCCTTGGTCCTGCCCTTGGCGGACTTGGCCGCCTTGCCGCCGAGGGAGGGCACGGGGGCCTTGGCGCTCGTGCCGTCCTTGCCCTTGCGATAGCCGGAGCCGAGCAGCTGCTCGGTGTCGACGTCCTCGCGCGCGATCTGCGCGACGATGTCGTTGATCTTCTTGCGGAGCGGCTGGGGGTCGATGCCCTTGGCCTTGTTGTACGCGACCTGCTTCTCCCGGCGCCGGTTGGTCTCGTCGATGGCCCTCGCCATCGCCGGGGTGATCTTGTCGGCGTACATATGGACCTGCCCCGACACATTGCGCGCCGCGCGGCCGATGGTCTGGATCAGCGAGGTCCCCGAGCGCAGGAAGCCCTCCTTGTCCGCGTCGAGGATCGCCACCAGGGAGACCTCGGGGAGGTCGAGGCCCTCCCGGAGGAGGTTGATGCCGACCAGGACGTCGTACTCACCGGCGCGCAGCTCGCGCAGCAGTTCGACGCGGCGCAGGGTGTCGACGTCGCTGTGGAGGTAGCGGACCTGGATGCCGAGCTCCAGGAAGTAGTCGGTGAGGTCCTCCGCCATCTTCTTGGTGAGGGTCGTGACGAGAACGCGCTCGTCCTTCTCGGTGCGCGTGCGGATCTCGTGCACCAGGTCGTCGATCTGGCCCTCGGTGGGCTTGACGACGACCTCGGGGTCGACCAGGCCGGTGGGGCGGATGATCTGCTCGACGTGGCCGTCGGAGCGGGACAGCTCGTACTGGCCGGGGGTCGCCGAGAGGTACACCGTCTGGCCGACGCGCTCCTGGAACTCCTCCCACTTCAGGGGGCGGTTGTCCAGGGCGGAGGGCAGCCGGAAGCCGTGGTCGACGAGAGTGCGCTTGCGGGAGGCGTCGCCCTCGTACATCGCGCCGATCTGGGGCACGGTCACGTGGGACTCGTCGATGACGAGGAGGAAGTCGTCCGGGAAGTAGTCCAGCAGGGTGTTCGGTGGGGAGCCCGGCTCACGGCCGTCGAAGTGCATCGAGTAGTTCTCCACGCCGGAGCAGGAGCCGATCTGGCGGAGCATCTCCAGGTCGTACGTCGTGCGCATGCGCAGGCGCTGGGCCTCCAGGAGCTTGCCCTGCTTCTCCAGCTCCGCCAGGCGCTCCCCCAACTCCTTCTCGATGTCGTTGGCGGCGCGCTCCAGGCGCTCGGGGCCGGCGACGTAGTGGGAGGCCGGGAAGACGTACAGCTGCTGGTCGTCGCTGATGATCTCGCCGGTGAGGGGGTGGAGGGTGGAGAGGGCCTCGATCTCGTCGCCGAACATCTCGATGCGGACGGCGAGCTCCTCGTAGACCGGGAAGATCTCGATGGTGTCGCCGCGGACACGGAAGGTGCCGCGGGTGAACGCCAGGTCGTTGCGCGTGTACTGGATGTCCACGAAGCGGCGCAGCAGCTGGTCCCGGTCGAACTCCTCGCCGACCTTGAGGGGGACCATGCGGTCCACGTACTCCTGCGGCGTGCCGAGACCGTAGATGCAGGAGACGGAGGCGACCACGACGACGTCGCGGCGGGTGAGCAGCGAGTTGGTCGCGGAGTGTCGCAGGCGTTCCACTTCCTCGTTGATCGAGGAGTCCTTCTCGATGTAGGTGTCCGACTGCGGGACGTAGGCCTCGGGCTGGTAGTAGTCGTAGTACGAGACGAAGTATTCGACCGCGTTGTTCGGCAGCAGCTCGCGGAACTCGTTGGCCAGCTGGGCCGCCAGGGTCTTGTTCGGCGCCATCACCAGGGTCGGGCGCTGGAGCTTCTCGATCATCCACGCGGTGGTGGCGGACTTGCCGGTGCCGGTCGCGCCGAGCAGGACGACGTCCTTCTCACCTGCCTTGATGCGCCGGGCGAGGTCGGCGATGGCCGTGGGCTGGTCGCCGCTCGGCTGGTAGGGACTGACGACCTCGAAGGGCGCCACCGTGCGTTCGATCTTGGAAACGGGCCGCATGCAATCCACCGTACGACCCCGCACTGACAACGGGCCGCGATCAGCGATTCTGCGGTGCGCGGGAACGTCGCTCGCGGTGCTCCTGGCCGGTGCGGGACTCCATGTGCCGGCAGGTGTGGGCGGTCGCCTGGGACGGGATGCCGGGCCGGCGCTCGACCGGACTTCCGTGGAACCTGCCCATGATCATGAACGGGTCGAACATCACGACGACACCCGCGAGGAGCAGGAACACCAGCGGGCCGATCATCAGCGGGGCCAGCAGGGCGGCGGACGAGGAGCCGTCGGCCGGGTCGGGGCCCGAGGCGCTGTGCAGATGGACGCTGAGGGCGGCCATGCCCGTGTAGTGCATGCCGCTGACGGCGATCCCCATGACGAGGCTGGCGCCCACGCTCCAGAGGAAGCCGCGGACCTGTCCGGCGGCCCACAGGGCGGCGATCGCGGCCACCACGGCGATCACGACCGAAGCGGCCACGGTGACGGTGTTGTACTGGAACGTGCCGTTGAGCCGCATGCCGGCCATGCCCAGGTAGTGCATGGAGGCGATGCCCAGGCCGGTGATGGTGCCGCCGGTGAACAGCGCGGCCCCGCCGGCCCCCTTGGAGCCGACCATGAAGATCCCGATGCCGACCATGACGATCGCGACGGCGAGGCTCGAGAACGTGGTCAGCGGGTCGTAGTGGATCGGGGTCTGCAGGACCTTGAACCCCATCATCGCGACGAAGTGCATGGTCCAGATGCCGGAGCCGATGGCCGCCGAGCCCAGCGCGAGCCAGCCGATCCGCCAGCGGCCGTCCACGAGCATCGATCTGGTGGTGCAGCGCAGGCCGAGCGCGCCTCCGAGGCAGGCCATGAGGTAGGCCACCACCGGTGTGACGAGTCCGTAGCTGAAGCCGTCGACCGTGCCCTGCATCCGCGGCTGCCTTTCCCGCCCTGTCGCGTCCCTGGATTTTCTGCAATGCCCCCAGCCCCGGCACCGCAACGACGGTCAGGGTTGTCGCAGAGAGTATGACCCCCACCGGAATGGTCGAACGATTTTCCGGCAAAGAAACACGGCCTTGCCCCACTTGTGCGGTGCGCGTGAGCGGACTTGGGCAACTCCATTCAATTCATGGCCATCCTGCGCCCCTCTGCCGTTGACCCTCTGCTGTCACTCTTGAGCTGACCGTGATCGATCGACGCGAGGAGTACGCATGCACGTGCGCGCAGTTGTCGCCGCGACCACAGCGTTCTTGGGGGCCACCGTCCTCCTGCTCCCCACTTCCGCCGCTCACGCGGCCGCCGACGCCGGGAATCCACTGGTCGTCGCGCATCGCGGAGCTTCCGCCTACGCGCCCGAGAACACCCTGGCCGCTGTCGACAAGGCCCACGAGATGGGCTTCGACTGGGTCGAGAACGACGTCCAGCGCACCAGTGACGGCAGGCTCGTCGTCCTCCACGACGCGACGCTGGCGCGGACGACCAATGTGGAGGAGCTCTATCCCGAGCGCGCGCCCTGGAACGTGGCGGACTTCACCGCCGCGGAGATCGCGCGCCTGGACGCGGGCAGCTGGTTCGGCGGTGACTTCGCGGGCGCGCGCGTACCGACGCTGGAGCAGTACATGCGGCGGGTCTCACGCAACCACCAGAAGCTCGTCCTGGAGATCAAGAATCCGCAGCTCTACCCGGGTATCGAGCAACAGACCCTGAAGGTGCTCGCCAACGAGGGCTGGCTCGGCCCGGCCCACCTCGACAAGCTGGTGATCCAGAGCTTCAGCGCCGACACCGTGCGCCGGGTCCATGAGCTGAGCCCGGCGGTGAAGACCGGTCTGCTCGGTACACCGGACATCGCCGACCTGCCCGAGTACGCGACGTTCAGCGACCAGATCAACTCCTCGTACACGACCATCTCCGCGTCCTACGTCGCCACGATCCACGCGCTCGGAGGTCCGCACGGCAAGCCGTTGGAGATCCTCACCTGGACCGTGAACGACGCCGCCAACGCCCGCCGGGTCGCCGACTACGGCGTGGACGGCATCATCACCAACAAGCCGGACGTGGTCAGAGACGCCACGCAGGGCTGACGCGGCGGTCCGCGGCCGGTGGTGTGCGTTCCGGGGCGGAGCGCACTGCGAGGTCGTTGTCGGTGGCGGCCCGTACGGTGGTCCCATGAACAGCCATGCGCAGGGCGAGCAGCAGGTGGTGTGGACCGTCGTCGCCTCGGACATCGGCCCGCTGCTGCTGGCCGCGACGGACGAGGGCCTGGTCCATGTCGTCTTCCACGCCACGGAGCCGGTGCGCGACCGGACCCTCGACCGGCTCGCCTCGCGCCTCGGCACCACCCCGGTGGAGGCTCCCGACGCACCGCAGCTGGCCGAGGCGATACGTCAGTTCGAGGCGTACTTCGCGGGCCGGCGGCGCGAGTTCGCGCTGCCGCTCGACTGGTCGCTGATCTCGGGGTTCAACCGCCAGGTGCTGCGCGAACTGGCGTCGGGCGTCCCCTACGGCTCGGTCGTGGGCTACGGCGATCTCGCGCGGCGCGTGGGCCAGCCCGGCGCGGCCCAGGCGGTCGGAGTCGCGATGGGGTCGAACCCGCTGCCCGTGGTGGTGCCGTGCCACCGGGTGGTGGAGAGCGACGGCGGCATCGGCGGGTTCGGCGGCGGACTGGAGACCAAGCGGAAACTGTTGGCGCTCGAAGGGGTCCTTCCGGAGCCCTTGTTCTGAGCCCTCGTTCTGAGCCCTCGTTCTGGGCTTTTGTCTCCGCCGTCGTGCCGCGCGTCGGCCGTCTGTCGTCGTCCGGATACGCGGAGGCCGGCCGGAACCGCTCGCGACGGCGATCGGGGCGGCGCTACTCGTAGTGCCGCGCCTCGAAGACGTTGCCGTCCGGGTCCTGGAAGTAGAAGCTTCGCCGGGCGAGTCCGCGTGCGCCGAAGGAGTCGTGGGAGACCTCCGAGACGGGGACCGCCTGTTCCTCCAGCCGGGCGCGCAGTTCGTCGAAGTCCGGGCCGGGCATCGCCAGGCAGACGTGGTTGACGGGGTGCCCGGCGCCGGCGGCGGCGCCCGGCAGCATCCGCATCGTCGGCGCCATGGCCAGCGGCATGAGATCGATGATGGTCTCGTCGTTGACACGGACGGAGGGGAAGGGCGCCTGTCCCGCCGCGTACTCGGTGACCCTCACGGGTTCCAGGCCCACGGCCTTCTCGTAGAAGCCTGCCGCCGCGATCGGCTCCCGCACCCAGATGACGACATGGTCAAGACGTGTCGTGTTCTCCTTCATGCACCTCAGGCTGGTGTCCTGCACCACAACGCGCAAGGGTTTGGCCGGGCACGCCGTCCGCCAGGGATGAGGGAAGAACGTCAGACAGGAGGCAAGCGCGTGCTGGTGGTGTCCGAAGAGGTGCGGGAAGCGGTTGACGCGCGTCGACCCGTGGTGGCCCTGGAGTCGACGATCATCGCGCACGGGCTGCCCCGCCCCCGCAATCTGCAGGTGGCGCTGGAGCTGGAGGAGGTCGTACGGCGGGAGGGCGGCGTACCCGCGACGATCGCCGTGCTGGACGGGCGGCCCCATATCGGCCTCGACAAGCAGCAGTTGGAGCGGGTCGCCAACGAGGACGGCATGCGCAAGCTCGGGCATCGCGACCTGCCGCCGGCGGTGGCCGCGGGCGTGAGCGGGGCGACCACCGTGTCGGCGACCGCCCAGCTGGCGGCCCTCGCGGGCGTACGGGTGTTCGCGACGGGTGGGCTCGGGGGCGTGCACCGCGAGTGGACGGTGACCCAGGACGAGTCCGCCGACCTGGGGCTCCTCGCGCGGACCCGGATCACGGTGGTGTGCGCGGGCGTGAAGTCGATCCTGGACGTGCCGGCGACCTTGCAGCGGCTGGAGACGCTGGGCGTCGCGGTCGCCGGGTACGGCACGGACCGCTTCCCCGGCTTCTACCTGGCCGACTCGGGACATCCGGTGGAGTGGACACTCCGGTCGCCGGGCGAGGTCGCGGACGTCATGCGGGCGCAGGACGCGCTCGGCGGCCCCGAGTCGGCGCTGATCGTCGCCAATCCCGTGCCGGAGGCGGAGCAGCTCGATCCCGAGCTGCACGCGCGTGTGCTCGAGGAGGCGCTGGCGGCGTGCGACGCGGAGGGCGTCACGGGCCAGGCGGTCACCCCCTTCCTGCTGAGCTATCTCGTACGGCACACCGACGGCGCCTCCCTGAGCGCCAACCTGGCGGCGGTACGCGGCAACGTACGGCTCGCGGCACGGATCGCGGCGGCCTGGACCGGGGCGTGAGGTGACCCGGCGAACCGCGAGCGAACCCGGTGGTACGGTGAGCGGGCCCGGTGATGCCGCAGACGGCCCCGGTGCTGCGGTGGGCGGGTCCGGTGGTGGTGCGGGCCGGCCCCGAGAAGGTGGGGGCGGGGCGCTGCTCGTCGTGGGGGACGTCGTCACGGATGTCGTCGCCCGGCACCGCGGGCCGCTCGCGACGGGCACCGACACGGCTTCCACGATCCGGACGCTGCCCGGCGGGGCGGGCGCCAACGTGGCCTGCTGGGCGGCTCATCGCGGCTGCGCGGACGTGCGGCTGCTCGGGCGGGTGGGCACGGACGGGGCCGCGTGGCACGAGCGGGAGCTGCGGGCCTCGGGCGTACGACCCCATCTGGTGGTCGACCCGGAGGCGGCCACGGGGACGGTGATCTGCCTGGTGGACACGGGCGCCAAGGCCGAGCGCACGTTCCTCACCGACAGCGGTGCCGCGCTGCGGCTGAACCCGGACGACTGGTCTCCGGCCCTGCTCGACGGCGTCGCTCGGCTGCACCTGTCGGGTTATCTGTTCTTCGCCGAGCCCAGCCGCGCGCTGGTCTCCGTGGCCCTGGAGTCGTCACGCGCGCGTGGAGTGCCGGTGAGCGTGGATCCCGCCTCGGCGGGATTCCTCACGCGGCTCGGTGTGGACCGTTTCCTCACGCTCGTCGAGGGAGTGGATGTGCTGCTGCCCAGCCGCGACGAGGCCCACCTGCTGACCGGGCTGCCCGATCCGGCCGACGCGGCGGCCAAGTTGAGCCGTCTCGTACCTCTGGTGGTGGCCAAGCAGGGAGCGGACGGCGCCCTCGTCGCGCGCGAGGGCCGTGTCGTGTCGCGGATCCCGGCGGCACCCGCCACGCCCCGTGACACCACCGGCGCGGGCGACGCCTTCACGGGGGCGTTCCTGGCGGCGCTGCTCGCGGGCGCGGACGCCGAGGGGGCGGCGGCCGAGGGGTGCGGGGCAGGAGCGCGGGCGGTGGAGAAAGTGGGCGGAAGACCGCCGGGGGTCGCCCGGGTGTCGTGACCGGGCGACCGTTTCGCCCCCGCCCGCCGCCGGTCGCCCTCGCCCGGCGGGTCACCCTTGCCTGGCGGGTCGCCCTCGCCCGCTGAAGCATTCTCGCCCGCCGCCGGATCGGGTGATGGTCCACCGGACCGGCCCCTCGCTATGCCTTCCGGCCCCAAGCCGAGATCAGAGGCGGGGCAGCGATGTCCATCTCGCCGGAGGCCACGGCCGACAGATGCCGGTCGATCTCCTCCGCCGTGACGAGGTTCGCCGTGACGAGCGCTTCGCGGAGCCGGTCGACGGTCGTCGACTCCAGGGCGGCACAGCCCGGTGAGGCGACGGGGAAGTACGCGTCGGCCTCCACACCGCGCAGGCCGACGGCCCGCAGCAGGCGAGGGAGTCTGCGGCCGTGCGCAGGGCCGATTCCGCGTTCGCCGAGCAGCTCGCGCACGGCCTGGCGAAGCCGGTTGGCCAACTGGTGCTCAGGTCCGGATTCCTCGAGGCAGGCCAGGGGTTGGAGGGCGGGGTCGATGTCCTCGACCAGGAGTCGTCCGCCGGGACGCAGGGCGTTGACCATCGACGACAACGCCTGCTCGTGGTCCGGCGCGTGAGCCAGGGCGAGGCGGGCGTGCACGAGGTCGAAGCCGTCACCCGGGGGCTGGTCGACGCCCACGTGATGGACGAGGGCCTCGACCGGAGGGCGGGTGACCGAGGGCACGGCCCAGGAGATGTCGGTGTCCGTCGCGATGACCTTGCCCGTCGGTCCGACCTTCTTCGCCAGCCAGGAGACCACCGAGGCGCCGCCCGCGCCTGCCTCCCAACAGCGCCAGCCGGACCCCAGACCGAAGGCTTCCATGTGCCGGAAGGTCGTGGGGTCGAAGAGTGCGGCGAAGGCGTCGGGGCCCTGCCCCGTCTCGGCCTGCCGCTGGTCGAGGAGATACCCGTCGGTTCGCATCATGCCCTGATCATCCCATTTGACCGACTTGCCCTTCACGGCGACGCTCCCGCAGCCGCGCGGCCGTCCTGCGGAGACCGGTCGGCAAAGGCCGGGAACGACCGGAAACGACGGAGGGCGACGAACCGGACGGCGACGACCGGACGGCGACGACCGGATGGCGTCGACCGGATGGCGTCGACCGGATCGGAACGGCCGCACGGGCTCGAACGTCTACAAGTGAAGCGGAGCGTTCCGTTCCCACAGCCTTACCCGGCACTCGTTCGGCCCTGGCAAACTGGCGCCACAAGGCACGGAGTGCGGTGCGAGGAGATCCACGCAAGGAGAAGCCAGATGTCCATGGCAGGGAATCTGCGGAAGGTCACCGGCCTCGACAGGGTCGTCGGCCTGCGCACGATGGCACGCCTGGCCCGTCGACGCCCCCGTGTCGACCTCAGCCATCCGGCCCGCTCCCCGCTGGGCACCTCGGTGGTGAACTGCGTGACCTACCACAAGGGTGTCCGATCGCCCGCCGTCCGCGATGTCGTCGAGGCCGTGAAACAGGTCCGCAGGCACGACCACGGCTTCGTCTGGCTGGGGCTGCACGAGCCCACACAGCGGGAGTTCGCCGGCATCGCCGAGCTCTTCGACCTGCACCCACTGGCGGTTGAGGACGCGATCGAGGCCCATCAGCGCCCGAAGCTGGAGCGCTACGACGACACACTCTTCGCGGTGTTCAAGACAGTCTGCTACGTCGAGCACACCGAACTGACCGCGACCAGCGAGGTCGTGCACACCGGCGAGATCATGGTCTTCGTCGGCGCCGACTTCGTGATCACCGTCCGCCACGGACGGCACGGCTCACTCGGTCCGCTGCGGGAGGAACTGGAGGCGGATCCAGACCAGTTGGCCAAGGGCCCGGCCGCGGTGCTGCACGCGATCGCGGACCATGTGGTCGACGACTACCTGAGCGTCACGGACTCGGTCCAGACGGACATCGACCAGGTCGAGACAGACGTGTTCGCCGCGAACGGCGCGCGGGTCGACCCGGGCCGCATCTACCAGCTCAAGCGCGAACTGCTCGAACTGAAGCGGGCTGTGGCCCCGCTCGCCCGCCCGCTCCTGGAGCTCACCTCACGACCGATCCGGGTGGTCGACCCGGAGATACAGGCCTACTTCCGCGACGTCTCCGACCACTTGCTACGGGCCACCGAGCAGATCGCCGCGTTCGACGAACTGCTGAACTCCATTCTGCAGGCGCATCTCGCGCAGGTCAGCGTCGCGCAGAACGAGGACATGCGGAAGATCACGGCGTGGGCAGCGCTGATCGCCGTGCCGACCATGGTGTGCGGGGTCTACGGCATGAACTTCGAGCACATGCCGGAACTGCACTGGAAGTTCGGCTATCCGCTGGTCCTGGGAGTCATAGCCAGCGCCTGCGTCACCCTCTACCGGGGCTTCAAGCGCAACGGGTGGCTGTGACTCCCCGAGCGAGGAGGCGATCGAACGGCCGGGTGCCACGCCCGATACCGGCGGTCAGGGCGTCGCGCTCTTCGCGTAGACGCTCTCGGCCCAGGAGGCGATCTGGTCGTCCGACAGGTGACGGGCCAGGTCGGCCTCGCTGATCATGCCGACGAGACGCTTGTTCTCGATCACCGGGAGCCGGCGGATCTGGTGCCCCTTCATCTCCTGAAGCACCTCGCTGACGTCGGCGTCCGCGTCGATCCAACGCGGTGTGCCCTTGGCCATCTCGCCGGCTGTGACCGTCGACGGGTCGTGGCCCAGGGCGACGCAGCCGACGACGATGTCGCGGTCGGTGAGGATGCCGCAGAGCCGTTCGTTCTGGTCGCTGATGGGCAGGGCCCCGACGTTCAGCTGACGCATCAGCTGGGCGGCGCGGTCGAGGGTCTCGTGGGCGGGGATCCACTGGGCGCCGCGGTGCATGATGTCTCCGGCGGTGGTCATGTGATACCTCCCGTTGCCGGACGGCCGGCGCGGCGCAGGACGCACCGCTAGTCCCGGCGCCCTACATTCTTGCCGCGTCCGGGCTGAGGCGCACTCGGAGCGTCGTGCGGCACCCCCACCGGACGCGGGCGGGGCTCAACCGAGGCGCCGGACGATTCCTCACCGGTCAGCCGTTCCAGGCCGGGTGGCGAGGGTCGTCGGCGCGCACCAGGACATCGGCCGTGGCAGCCGGGTCGGTTTCGGTCTCGTAGCGCTCGAAGGCGGGCAGGGTCCAGTGCTCGTCCTGCGGGGTGCGGCGGCGCAGGGCCCCCGGGGAGAGGAGGACATGGACGGTCAGGTCGAAAGGGAACCAGTGCTTCAGGAGGAGGGGGCCGTGCGTCAGCAGAATCGCGCCGGGCGGGAGTGGGACGTAGGGGCTGCGGGTCGCACGGTCGGTGGTGGGGTCCCAGAGGTCGGGCAGGACCCGCCCCGTGCCGCCGGGGTCGAGCGGGCCGAAGACCTCGCGCCACAGGGCGGCGGTGTCGAACCAGCCGTCGTAGTACGCCTCCACGTCCTCATGGCCGTACTCGAACCGCAGCGACGCCGGCCGGAGGAACCCTTCGGTTCCCACGACGAGCGAGGCCCGGCCGCGTATGCGCAGCGCCTCGGACACCAGGGCGGCGAGGTCACCGGGACGGGCTGCCGGGGCGCCGTCGAAGGCGATCCGCGGCCAGGGCGAGCCGTCGCCCGGCTTGAGGTCGAGGAGGCGTTCGGCGAGAAGGTCGCCGAGCCGCTCCCAGGTGATCGCTTCGAATCGCACACGGCCCATGATGCCGCCCACCGGGCGCCGTGCCCGACCCGGTCGGCACTCAGGGCAGGCGGGTCGGCAGGCGGGTCGGCAGTCGCAACGGCAGTCACATCGGAAACCGGGCCGGCAGTCGGCTGCGAGCACGGCGTGACCATGCGGAGACCGGGGGGAATGAACCGCGTATGGCAGCACTCGCTACTCCCCCGCCCCGTACCGGACTTGTCGTCGTGCAGGCACTCAGGAAGAAGCACTGCGCCGAGTGTCGGAGCGGTCCGGTGGCGCTGCTGGTCCTGGAGCAGGGGGCGCCGCGTTGCCTGGACTGCGCGGACCTCGGGCACCTGGTGTTCCTGCCGCGGGGCGACACCGCGCTCACCCGGAGGGCGCGGGAGGAGAGCTCGCTGTCGGCGGTGGTCGTACGGTTCAACCGGCGCCGGAGCCGGTACGAGCGGCAGGGAGTCCTGGTCGAGGAGGCGGGGCTCACCCGGGCCGAGGAACGGTGCCTGGCGGACGCGGAGGTGCGACGCCGTCGGCGGATCCGGGACGCGCGGCGGCGGGCGGCGGAGGACGTGCGCTTCACGGACGCGTTCGCCGCGGAGATAGGACGGCTGTTTCCCGGCTGTCCGCCCGAGCGGGCCCGGGAGATCGCCGCCCACGCCTCGGTGCGCGGCAGCGGCCGCGTCGGGCGCAGCGCGGCGGGGCGCGCGCTGACGGAGGTCGCGGTGACCTCGGCGGTCATCGCGTCCGTACGCCACGTGGACACGCCGTACGACCACCTCCTGATGACCGGCGTGCCCAGGTACGAGGCACGCCGACGGATCACGGTCACGGTGGAGGCGACGCTGCGGGGGTGGCGGGGGGT
>NZ_JAVRFJ010000148.1:0-440 GCF_031845845.1 Streptomyces gottesmaniae | reverse complement strand
ATCCCCACCTGCACTATTGCATTACATTAGGCTCCAAGGCGCATGTCATGGGCGACTACTTGCTGCGCACCAACCGACACGATGTGCAGATCATGGGCTACGACATGGTGGGCAAGAATGCGGAATGCCTGCGCCGGGGAAGCATATCGTTTCTCATTGCCCAGCACGCCTATCAACAAGGATACTCTTGCATCGACACGCTCTTTAAGGCTATCGTGCTGAAAAAGAAAGTTCAACCTGTGAACTATATGCCCATTGAGTTGCTCAGTATAGAGAACGTAGACTTTTACCGTCGCACACAGTTATAAGATCTTATTATATAATAAGGTGAGAATTGACGGACCAAACATTTTATGGCTTATCAATAAACAAACGAATAAAAACAATGAACGAATCCACATTTATCAAAATTAATCCTGCCGACAACGTAGTGGTATGCC
>NZ_JAVRFJ010000147.1:0-441 GCF_031845845.1 Streptomyces gottesmaniae | reverse complement strand
ACAGTAATGGTGTCGCCTTTGGGCGTGGTCATGGTTTTCGCCACGCGTACGGCAGGGGCGTGCATACGGGTGTGATCGACTTTGAAACTGTCTAACAGGGGCATTTGGGTATCCTTTTGTGCGGGTTATGTAGGTTTTCGGGATAGGATTTTGTCCAGCAATTCATCGTCCAAGACGCGGTTTTCGACTTTTACCCATTCGCCGCCTGCTTCAGGGAAGCCGTTGCGGCAATATCCTGCCTGTTCGACAAAATCATAGACGGCATGGATGTAGTCGTTGATACACAATGCGGCTATGGTGCAGGCGCCATCCCATAAAATCAAGACATGATTGGGGATATGTTTGTCGGATACATCTTCGACATTGTAGATGTGCAAGGCATCCAAAATCCCCTCTTGCGAAGCGGCATAGAAGTAGCCCGTGTTGCCATCATCTTCAAAG
>NZ_JAVRFJ010000146.1:0-442 GCF_031845845.1 Streptomyces gottesmaniae | reverse complement strand
CTGCGTCGCGGTGATCATGTCCTTCGTCTCATCGCGGCTGGGTACGACCCTGATCTACGGGCAGGGCTCCGGTGTCTACGACCACTACTTCAATACATTTCTCAACACGACCGACCTGTTGTGGTCGTTCGGCCAGTCCGTGGCGATCACGGTGGTGATCATGTTGGTGCATACCTATTACGGGTTTACCGCTTCAGGAGGCCCCGCCGGTGTGGGTGAAGCGGTCGGCCGAGCGGTGCGGACGTCGTTGATAGTCGCGGCCATTGTCATCGTGATGATCTCGCTGGCGTTGTACGGCCAGTCCGGCAACTTCCACTTGGCAGGGTGAGCTTATGAATTCGGGATCCAGTGAAGGGCGGATCAAGCCAGCCTGGTGGACTCTGATCCTCGTCGCCGCCCTCGGCGTCTTTTTCTTCACGACCGGTTCGTTGTTCGCCGGAAC
>NZ_JAVRFJ010000145.1:0-443 GCF_031845845.1 Streptomyces gottesmaniae | reverse complement strand
GGATCTGCAGCGCCGTATCCATGAGGCGACGCACGCCGGCTCCGAGCGCGCGGTGGAGAAGCAGCACGCCAAGGGCAAGCTGACGGCCCGTGAGCGGATCGAACTGCTCCTCGACGACGACTCCTTCGTCGAGCTGGACGAGTTCGCCCGGCACCGCTCCACCAACTTCGGCCTGGACAAGAACCGCCCCTACGGCGACGGCGTCGTCACCGGTTACGGCACGGTCGAGGGGCGTCCCGTCGCGGTCTTCTCCCAGGACTTCACCGTCTTCGGCGGCGCCCTCGGCGAGGTGTACGGCCAGAAGATCGTCAAGGTCATGGACTTCGCGCTGAAGACGGGCTGTCCGGTGATCGGGATCAACGACTCCGGGGGTGCCCGTATCCAGGAGGGCGTCATGGCCCTGGGCATGTACGGGGAGATCTTCCGCCGCAACACCCACGCCT
>NZ_JAVRFJ010000144.1:0-447 GCF_031845845.1 Streptomyces gottesmaniae | reverse complement strand
GATTTACAGTCCGCTCCCATTGGCCGCTCGGGCAATCTGCCTGGTGTCGCCCCGCCCCGTTTCCGGTTTGGTGCGACTAGCAGGGTACAACGAGGATGTACCTAAGTTACAAACCGGCAGGATTATCGAGGGAAGAGGAGGGGCGTCCAATGGCGGATTCCAGCTTCGACGTCGTCAGCAAGGTCGACCGTCAGGAGGTCGATAACGCGCTCAACCAGGCCGCCAAGGAACTGTCCACCCGGTTCGACTTCCGCGGCACCGACACCAGCATCGCCTGGAAGGGCGAAGAAGTGATCGAACTCACCTCCAGCACCGAGGAGCGCGTCAAGGCAGCGGTCGACGTGTTCAAGGAGAAATTGGTCCGTCGCGACATCTCGATGAAGGCCTTCGACGCCGGCGAACCGCAGGCCAGCGGCAAGACCTACAAGGTGTCCGGAGACATCAAGC
>NZ_JAVRFJ010000143.1:0-448 GCF_031845845.1 Streptomyces gottesmaniae | reverse complement strand
CATTATAATCTTTATGTTCTACCTGCTTTTGATTTGTAATAGCGCTTACAAAACCACTCTCTTGTAATGTGGATGCCAAAACCGGAAAAATGAGGAGTACAGCTACAGCGCCATAATCCTCCGGTGTAAGGATACGACTTACATAAACGCCAAAAAATGCACCCAGAAGCTGTTGGATAAGATTGCTCATCCCTCCCCAAAGGAGACCCTTAGCAGTTTTGTGTTTTAAAGAATGTTCTTCTCTGGTATTGGTATTATTATTTTCCTCCCGCAGCGATTCCATCTAACTCTTTGATACGCTATTTTAAATTACTTTTATCGTTTTAGCGAACTCCTTTAAAGATGGGTGGTCAGGTGTCAAATCTGTTACTAAGAATGAAACGTCTCTTAATGGAGCCACCTTCATTTTCTGGTTAGAGTTCAGTTTTTCCGCAATACTTAATATAGC
>NZ_JAVRFJ010000142.1:0-448 GCF_031845845.1 Streptomyces gottesmaniae | reverse complement strand
GGGTGTTGAGTGCGCCGCCGAGGTCTAGGGCGGTGTCGGCGAGCGTGCCGTCGAGGTCGAACAATACGGCTTGTATCATGTGTTTTCCTTTTTTATAAAGTGCGGGACGAAAGGTTTCAGACGGCATGTTTATTTTGTTTCAAACCCTGCTCGAAATCTTCCAACATATCCAATTCGAAGCGGCTGAAGCCCGCTTTTTCCCGCGCTTCGATGTTCACATAGCCGCGGAAGATAAACATATCGTAACGGGCAATCAGACTGCGGAACAGGGCGACAGGTTCCAAACCGCGTTCGCGGCAGAGGTGTTGATACCACCGGTTGCCGATGGCGACGTGTCCCACTTCGTCGCGGTAAATGATGTCCAACACGCCGCAGGTTGCCGAATCGCCGCGCTGCTCCACCTTCGCGCGTATCCCCGGCGTAACGTCCAGTCCGCGCGCCTCCAACA
>NZ_JAVRFJ010000141.1:0-448 GCF_031845845.1 Streptomyces gottesmaniae | reverse complement strand
GCGCTGGTGATGCTCGACACCACCAATCGTCCCGCTGGCGGTTACCGCTTGCTGTACGCGGCTGACACCATCATCGAATGTTCGGCACTACGGCCAAAGCCCGTCGTTCGCTTGACGATAACGCGTGGGCAGGACCCGATGCTGCCGTTCGAGAGTGCTGACGACATCGACGATGAGCGCACCGTCGAGCCGCACGAGGACCCGGACGACACATCTCTTCGCCGTATCAAGGTAAGCAAGTCCCGTGGTGGACCATCAGTCTCGCAAGTGATGCGCATGACCAGCGCGGGACTGGAACCTCATACCGGCCACGTCGATGCGGCGATCGCCGAGGCGCTCACCTTCGACGCATCCGCTGAGGACATGGACCACGAACACGGCGATATCCAGGACCAGCAGTGACCAGGAGGTCGGGCAGCACGACCGCGGCCCGTGGGCAGTGTGGACC
>NZ_JAVRFJ010000140.1:0-450 GCF_031845845.1 Streptomyces gottesmaniae | reverse complement strand
CGGCAGGCCTTGGAACGCCTGTCTCAAAAACAATATTATAACTTTACCGAAGTCCGCCGACTGCTGACAGAAGCGGCCTCGGCAGATCATCCCGCCGCCACATTCGAGTTGGCAAAACACCTGATGAACGCGGACAGCCCGCACCAAGACCGCGAACAAGGTATGGAAATGCTCCGCATCGCCGCCGAACAGGGGCATCCCTATGCGCGTTACAATTTGGCATATATCCAAGAATTGGAAGGCGCGCCCCCGGAAACCCTGATACCGCTTTACAGGCCTGGCAGAAGCAGGCCTGCCCGAAGCGCAAGTCCGCCTGATGTACCTTCTGTACGCGTCCCGACATTTTGAAGAAGCCCTGGAATGGGCAAAACAAGCGCAAAAAACAACAATCCCCACGGGCAATACCTGCTCGCCCAATACTGCCGGCACGGCACGCCGCCGGATTTTGAA